>JANPKE010000549.1:0-4347 GCA_031425875.1 Nitrospirota bacterium | reverse complement strand
CATCTTTGAGGACCGCAACATTAGGGATCACGACGGCTAGGGGCGAATCGTGGGGCTTCACAAGCGCCAGTGCCTCCACGTGATAGAGCAGCCCGACCCCGAGAACAACGCCCCACTCTCCAGTTTTCCATTCCTTGACTTGTTGTTCAGCCCAGGATCTGGCCTCTTTCTTGGGATCGTAAGCGCTATGGACCCATTGCCCTTGGTACATGGCCGAAGGAGAGCCTTCGCGTGATGGCACAAGCGCAAGTGCCCCACCGGAACTTTCCTTGACGGCACGAATAAGAGCCGAAGAGGAGTGATGAAGGCGCTTTATGTTTTGATCCAGATGCTCCACCGAAACCTCTTGTCACACCGGAGATGGCTGTAGTTCTTGCCAGATCTGCGCTCGCTGAAGCGGCGCGACCGCTTCATGCCCTGCCTCGATATAGTAGGCTCCCAACTCATCCCGGTGACTTGCCCACAACGACCAATTCTCTGTGGATGTGGGAACTTGATAAGACAGAAGCGAGATGGTCTCATCGACCGGCCATTGGCATGGCGCGAGCAACCCCCGTTCGTCCACATCTCCTTGCTCTGCTTGCCATACCCAATGGTTCGTTCCATACGGTCCCGTTTCGTGGACCCGTGCCCGTGCAAAATACCAACCGATCACCGGCCTGCCGAGCGCCGCAGCGAGATGCAGCGGACCTGTATCCGAACCGACGACTCGATGGCAGCGAACGAGAATGGCCGCGAGCTGCGACAGCGACGTGCGACCTGTCGTGTCCCAAATTCGACCCAGAGCCGATGGAGGCAGCGGCGATTGAATCTCTGCGGCTCGTTCGCGCTCTGTTCCGACAAGGACAACACGTCCCTGCGGCCTGGACGCAAGAAATGAGGTGATCCACCGGCGCCAGACCTCCGTGGGCACACACCGCTCGGTCTCCCCTGCTCCCACGATAAGCGCGATCCACGAATCGCCATGTTTGCCGATCGGTTCCAAATCGTCAGGCAATCGGACAGCTGGAGGATTGAGCGTGACGACACACCCTGGTGGAGAGACTCCACAGAGCCCGCAGAAGGCATCAGCCAAGTGCACTCGTTGTCCCAGACGCCGCTGCGCCACATCGCGTACGTAGGCAGCCCAAGGTGTCAGCGCCTCGCCGAGCGGCCCATGCAGCAGTGGTCCTTTCACCTCTCGAGCCAGTAAGGAGCCGGCCACCAGCGCCCGACGATGTTGATTGAGGACATAGGCACAGTCGTACCGGTCCGGCGCCAACGCCATCAACGTAGTTTCAACCTCAGCGAGATGCTCCGCTCGTAAATCCTGCTGGGCAGCCATTGCCCGGCGGTGCCAGGCCGCCCCATCCCACTCAAGAACCTTCTCAATGCCAGGCAGCAGACGTCCCACCTCTGCAAGATGAGACGGACAGAGCAGATCTAATGGCGTCTCGGGATGACGGACGCGGAGCTGCGTAATGGCCGGCAGCGATTGCACCAGATCTCCCAATCGGGCCAGTTGTATGACAAGTGCGCGTGGCATTCCTTCTTACCTTCTATTCGCCCTAAGCCAGTGGAGGACGCTTCGGGTTCAGCACACAGGGCACGCTGAGTCACTTCAAGAGTGCGCGGCTTCCATTGTGGAGACGGCTTGTTTTCTTGCGATGGCTTGACCAAGTTCGTTCAAACCATCGAACGTCGGTGCGAGTGCACGAAGCGTTTCGTATTCCAGACTTGCCGCCTCGATTTGCTCTCCTCGAACCAATGCACCAGCCAGCGCAAAACGGATCGCCAAGTCGGCAGGATTACGCAACAGATACTTGCGCAAATACCGGCTCACCTCATCCCACCGGTTTTGTGCCGTACCGGCGCGTAAGAGCCAATGGATGGCTTCGGCATCGTCTGGATACTCCTCTAACACGTGTAGAAAATGCTCCCAGGCTCCCTGGGTGTAGGCCCGTCCCATTGCGGCCATGCCCATTCCCATTAAACATTTTTTGCGATCGGCTCCCTCTCGCATCGCCGAACCAAAAGCCGTCTCAGCTTGCTCGTATTGTTCCCGTTGCATGCACAGAATGCCACTCAGCAATAGTCCTTCTGCATGACTCGGGGAAGACGCGAGTAAGATCCGGAGCTGTTCCTCTGCCCCAGCCAAATTCTTCTGTTCCAGCAATGCTCGGATCAGCGCGACCCGCTCAACCGGCGCATCGACCAACGCCAAATAGCGCGAGAGAAACTTGGTACGGCAGATCGGTTCGTGGAGACGCTCGGCCACCATCGCCCCCCAGGACAATACAAATCGGTCATCCGGCCAATGGTCCACCAACTGCAGCTCACGTCTAACAGCTGCCCAATCCTTCTTCAGTGCGGCCGCTTGAGACGCCGCGACATGGGCCCAGGAAGCACGATCATAGACATCTGTCATAGGCTTCAATTGCGTTGCAAATTGTACGTCCTGATTGCTGCTCACTAGTTTGAGCCCATTCTGGTAATAGTGAAGATCTTCATCCCCCAGCCACCAATGGGTGCCCCACCTTTCTAGGAGCAGTTGGCTGTTCTGTTTCTCGTGCTCCTTTCGACCAGGAGTCTGGCTTTCCAAGTGATAGACGAGGCTCCGTGGCTGGTAGATCACCTGGAAGCCTTTCTCTCGAACCTTCAAGCAAAGGTCTACATCTTCAAACCCATTGATGAAGGCTTCGTCGAATCCTTGCACCTTCTCAAAAAGCTCTCGTCGAATCAGCATACAGGCCGCAGTGACTGCCTGAAACGCACGCCGTTGATTGACGCCAGGCTCAGAACTAGGAGCTGATCGATAGATGTGATAGGGGCTCGCAATGGAACGCATGAAGACCACACCGGCATGTTGAACGGACCCATCGGCAAACAGTAACTTGCTACCCACAATCCCGACGTCCGAGTGCTCATCAACCTCGCTCACCAACGGATTGAGCCACTGCGATTGCGGAATCGTGTCGTTGTTCAGAAACACCAGATACTTACCGCGGGCTGCTTGCGCTCCTTGGTTGCAGGCTTTCGCAAATCCAAGATTTTTCTGGTTGCTGATTATTTTAACGTCACCAGCAAGGCTAGAGAGGAAGGAAGCCGTATCATCGGTCGAGTGGTTGTCGACGACGATTAGTTCCCATGAAATTCCCTCGGTCGTCTTGACTAGGGCCGCCAAACATTGACGAGTCAGCTCACAGCAGTTCCATACGGGAATGATTATCGAACAAACGTAGGACTTCGCCGACGCTTCGGCCTGGAACTTTTGGAGATGCCGCTGCTGGCCCTCCCGTACACCGGCAATGCGTTCTGCGTAGGGTGCATACTTACGATAGATGATCTCGGTTGTGCGCCAATAGACATCCCTGGTTCCGCTTGTCATAGACGAGCCGTCACTTCGCCAAGTGAACTCCGCCGTCGTCACAGGCAGATGCTTGAACGGAAACCGGGTTGCCATTCTGATCCAAAGATCCCAATCCTCGTGCGCAAACATCGATTCATCGAACTCCCCCACCTCGTCCAAACATTGCCGCGCATGCATGACGCACAACACGGGAAAATAGTTACTGACCAGGAGATCGGCTGGACTAAATTCGTTCGAGTACGGCACGTCTCGCGCAATCTCGACATACTGGCCGTCGATCTGTCGTTCATGCACGCGCCACGCATCGGTGTAGGCAATACGGCATTCGTGGCGATCGAGATACGCAACCAGCGTTTCCAGATGATTCGAGAGATACCGATCATCATCATCAAGATAGGCCACGTACGTGCCCCTCGCCACGCGCAGTCCGCTGTTGCGCGCTGCGGCCAACCCACGGTTTCGATCATGGCAGATCGTGGTGATACGGTGCCGATCGGCGCAGGCTGCGATGATGTCTCCCACGTCACAGCCCGCGTCGTTGACGACAATGACCTCGAAATCTTGATACGTCTGCACGGCGAGACTCGCGAGCGCCGTCCGGAGACGATCGGGGCGGTTGTACGTCGGGACAATGATGGACACCTTTGGTGAGCGTGTAAAAGGAATAAGATCCGCGGCGGCGGTCCGCTGACAGACCCACACTTGATAGATAGGGATCAGGTTCATAGAGCGCAAGTCAGCGGGCGTTGGAGCCGGGATGAACCGGAGATTCGGCATTTCGACATGAATGCGCTCAAGTCCCAATTCTGTGAACCCCTCTCCTGTCAGCAATGCTCGTAGTTGATCTTCGGTGACCCAGTCTTCAACCGGCTGATTCGGCGGAGCGATGGCCTTCCACCGCTCACACATTTCGCCTCGTGGGGTTGTCAGAATGAGATAGCCCTCAGGCTTGAGGAGCTGAGTCAGCTGCGCTAGAAACCTTTCCTTTTGTCCATGCG
>JANPKE010000548.1:0-2052 GCA_031425875.1 Nitrospirota bacterium | reverse complement strand
TCAACGGGTAGTTCGTATTCTCAAAGATCGTTTTCGAGATCACCGAAAAGCGGTAGCCGTTGCGCTTGCCGCACGAGGCTTTCCCCTTGCAGACCCAATGAAACGGGCGGCTTTTCAACGCAAACACCTTGGGATTGTTGCAGCGTGGGCAGGTTACGCCATTCGGCCAACGGCGCTCTTGAAGGAACGCCTTGCAGGCGTCTTCGTCCTTAAAGCGGGTCATCATGCCGGAGAGGGTTTGGCTTTTCATCGTCGGGCCTCCTTGATGTTGAGGCCATTTTACAGGAGTCAAAATGTGGTGTCAAGTGGGGCATAATCGCCCTTTTTCGATTCAGGGAGTATCTAAATGGATTCATATTTGCTTCTCCGAACCACTTGCCTCCCTCGATGGCGCTTCGATCCTCAGGCTCTTCAGGCGCATTTCGAGGAACTGGTTGCACTCAAGCGCGGCGGGATAATAGCGCCGAAGAAAAGATTCAACTATGACCCGTTAGTTTGAGGAAGTTCAGCTCTGTCAAATAGATATGTTGGGCCCTATTGAATAATAGAGCTGAGTGGCCAGGCCTCGCCTTGGGATTGGGCAAGAATTCAGCGGAGACGGTGATGTTTGATGCAGCAAGCGTCGTGCAGGATATTTGACAGGGCAAGACTGCTTTGCTCGCGCACAAAGTCGAAGGGTTATTACCGTGCCTTGGCTGAGGTAGGTCGTGAAGTGCAACTATAAGAGAATTATCATGGTGTATGGAGGGACTGTGTACCTGGGCGATTCAACCTATTCTGTCGCTGGTGTTGTTAAAGCTCTCATTGGTCTGGCCATAGTAAGGGCGCAGCAGCTGAGGATACCTACAACGCCATAACAGACGCTCTGCTAGGGAGCGAAGAGTTCCGCAAGGAGGGAGAGAACTTGCTGTTGGGTGGATTCGTCGATCTTGCCCATCCGCTTGACAAGTCGGCTTTTGTCTACGGTTCTGATTTGATCCAGCACAATCTGTCCTGACTTCCCCTTGAACCGAACTGGTACCCGGGTAGGGTAGGGGCGTCCCTTCGTTGTCATCGGTGCCACGATGACCGTATCGATATGGGCATTCATCTCATCCGGTGAGATGACAAGGCAGGGGCGGGTCTTACTGATTTCTCGTCCCTCAGTAGGATTGAGGTGGACAAGGAACACATCAAAGCGGGATGTTACCACGTCCACTCGTTCCGGTCCCACTTGGAGGTCAGGGCGGATTGGCGGTCCACGAGCAGGTCGTCTCCGTGACGATGCATCTGCTCAAAGGCTTGGCTCCATCCTGCTCGCGCCTTTGAAGCGGACCGAATGACGAGTTGCCCCTGCTGGACTTCCAGATCAACGGCTCCATGCAAGTGACACTGCTCAATCACGGCCTTTGGAATTCGGATGCCTCGGGAGTTTCCGATTCTCACCACCCGTGCCTTCATCACGCCTCCACAATGCGATGCTTTTAATACAGAGTAATTACATTGGAATTACTATTTTTGTCAAGGTGCGTGGCGCGAGTGTTCACCGGCGTACGAGGCCGTCAGAGGCTGTCGATGGGTTGTCCTCGCCGTACGGCTGGCAGAAGTCTACCCTGCTTGCGTTGTGGCAGGAGGATATTTATGTCTGGGTCTCAGCAAGAAAGTCGGTGAGCGAAATAATGGCATTGCTTGCGTGGCGTTTGAGCGCCAGGAGGTGCCGATCGCCGGAAACGATCCATTCCGCCTGAGCGGCCATTGCACATTCAAGAATGCGGTTGTCTGGCTCGTCTCGTAGTAGGTGCAGGGTCGGGCGGGGGCGTAACACCATGGCAATGTGACTGATGCTCTGAATCGCCTGCCGAGTCCTGTCTTCTGCCCAATCGAACTTTGTTTGGAGCACTCGTGCGGTTTCTGTCAGGATTGCGACCGAGGTGAAGAGTTCAAAATGGCCTTTGATCGCTCGGAGGTAGGCCTCCTCAGCATTCCCTACTGGAATAGCAAACGCCGAGATATAGATATTGGTGTCAAAGACGACACGCACGGTCAGCGGCCTTGGAAGACCAGTTTCTGCAC
>JANPKE010000547.1:0-7605 GCA_031425875.1 Nitrospirota bacterium | reverse complement strand
CCGGTGGCCGTCGAATCATCTTGTTCCACCAGGGTATCGTCTTGTTCGCCGTACCAATAGTAGCGGACCTTCACGATACCGGTGTCCTTCTCAGGGTCGACACGCACATTCACGGTGCTTCCCGTAGTCAGGGTGGACCCTGCTGCGGGGGTTGTGATGGTGAAGGCGAATGACTGCTCGGTCAGAAAACTAGAGACAAGTGCAAAAGCTAAAAATTTGGCAAGGAGGGGAGGGAAGAGGCTGTTCTCAAACTTTTCACTTTTCACTTTGAACTGTTTACGGTTCACGCTTATCGCGTCAGGTGATAGGGAACGTCGATGAGAATCACTCGATCTTTGAAGAGCAGTGCCGCTTTCAGCATCAGGGCCCGCTGATTATGTAGGATGTTCTGCCACCACCTCGCCGGAAGAATTTCAGGGATCACGACGGTGATCCAGGCATCCGGGTCCTTCTCGAGCACTTGTTCAACATAGTCCAATAACGATCCCAAGACTGAGCGGTAGGGCGAGGAGAGGGCAATCAAATTGACGCCACCTCCCCATTGAGCCCACTGCATTTTGACTTTGGCACTTTCTGCTGGGTCGACGTCAACGAACACGGCGCGAATTTCACCGGGCCGGCTTCTCGCATAGTCCAAGCCACGGATAACGGCACGATTCAAGCCGCTGACCGGAATGATCACGATATTGCGCCGAGGCAAGGGAGGGCGTTCACCTCGACGGTCCAGTGCGATCTGTTCGGTGACGGCCTTATAGTGCGAGCGAATCCCCTGAAACATGAGGAGGAGGACCGTGATGAGCAGGAAAACAATCCAGGCACCCTGCATGAACTTGGTGCTGGCGATGATCACCGTTGCGATGCCGGTAGTCACGGCGCCGACCCCATTGACAATCAGTTTTGTCTGCCAATGGGTCCCTTTCTTGACGAGCCATTGTTTCACCATGCCGGCTTGAGAGAGCGTAAATGACAGGAACACGCCGATGGCATACAACGGAATCAGTGCGTGCGTATCGCCTTCGAACACGACAAGCAAGAGGCAGGCGAGGAACCCCAGGATGATGATGCCGTTCGAAAAAACCAGGCGATCGCCGAACGTGGCCATCTGATGGGGCATGAATCCATCCCGGGCCAGGATCGACGCCAGGTGTGGAAATCCCGCGAAAGCGCTGTTGGCCGCCAACACCAACAATGCCATGGTGCCGATCTGTATGGTGTAGTAGATGGGGCCGGTGCCGAACGTCACACGAGCCAGTTGGGAGATGACCGTTTCATCCACTTTGGCCAGAATGCCATAGTGAAAGGCCATCCAGCTGATGCCCATGAATAGCGAAGCCAGGATGGTCGACATCCAGATCATGGTCGTCGCGGCGTTTTTTGATTCTGGTGGGCGAAAGGCTTTGACCCCGTTTGAAATGACCTCCATGCCGGTGACGGCCGAGCAGCCCGCCGCAAAGGCGCGGAGCACTAAGAACAGGGTAAGCGTTTCGGCCTCGACAGGGCTGGGTGGGATAGAGGGTGCTCCAGAGCTGGATAACGATCGAGCTGTTCCCAAGACGACAAGAATGCCCAATGCTCCGATGGCGAAATAGGTTGGAATGGCGAAAAACTTGCCGGATTCGCGAACTCCACGGAGATTCATGACGATCATGAACAGAATGGCGACCAGTCCCAGGGCTTCTCGGTGGATAAACAGACTTGGGATCGCCGAAGTAAGAGCGGCAATACCGGCTGCAACGCTGACGGCCACCGTTAAGACGTAGTCGATCATCAGCGCCGCCGCCGCCACCAGAGCCGGCCGATCACCAAGGTTGGATCGGGCGACGACATAGGCCCCGCCTCCTTCGGGATACTCGTAGATGATCTGGCGATAGGAGATGGTCAGGACCAACACGAGGAACAGAATCGCTAGACTGACTGGGATCGACCAGGTGACCGCGGCAGCTCCGGCGAGGATGAGGACCAGCAAAATCTCTTCCGTTGCATAGGCGACGGAAGAAATCGCGTTCGATGAGAAGATGGCAAGGGCGATCGTTTTAGAAAGCCGTTCGTGCCTTGCTTGGGCGGTCTTGAGAGGGTCGCCGACGAGCCAGCGCTTCAGAATCATGACGTGATTATCGCACAAACTTCCGAGAGGGTGAATGTTCAGATGCTCTCGACCATAGGTCGAAAGACTCATGGCCGAAGTAATTATATCTGTGATGACCACGCCAGCGCTTCCGAAATCATCCCCTGTCTGAAAAAGTCCTATGAGGCAAGAAATGAAGCGCTTTGGCTGGGCAGCCGGCGTGGCGACTGCGCGTAGTGGGACAGAAACAATTAGGTGCTGGATATCTCTGAGTCACGCACTGATGAGGCTCGTCTGAAAAGAAATATAGCGCTATAGAATCACTGCGTTACAGGACCGGCTCCATTCCGATGCATTGACAGCAACAGTGGGGACTTGTAGGGTGATCTGGTGACGTTCAACGCAACGTCGACTGTCCCATCTCTCGCGCTCCCATCCTTCCCGCGCGTCTGATTCCCCAGTCTCCGCAGCTTCTTCGACATCGTGAGTCTCATCGGATCAGGCGGTGCACGATGCGAATGCCGCATTCCACAGACCTCGTGTCTTCAGTGCCCATTCCGTGGGTATGCGATGTCATGGGTCACAGGCGCTCCATCGCGCGGGTCTGCCCTGGGGTGTCCGAGCAGAGCCCCCCTAACACCTAGGAGGAGGTCGTCACCATGAGAATTCCAACGATCACACAATCTGGAGTCATCGTCTTAACCGTGGTGCTGTTCGCCGCATTGTCGATACGGTCGACTCCACCTGTTCACGCGGCAGATCTGCCCGTGGAAAGCACCGTGGGGGTCGCTCCGTTGGCAGAGCGGGGCGTCACGGCCTCGGGTGCCGTTGAGGATACGCTCAACGCGTGCATGGCCAGAATTCCTGCGCTCGCCAGTGCCGGGCAACGTATGCTGGCTGAACAAAGCTGTGCAGGTGAAGATGAAGTAAGGAAAACGCTGCGATCGGCACCAAAATTCTGAATGGGTCTCGCAGGTGGAGAAGTTGAGGTCTCGCCACGGCAGCGCTTGGGCGAAGGCGTCGTCATAGAGAGAGCACGCATGAAGCTGAACGAGAGATTGGCAAGACAGTATCGTGGATTCAAGGCGTGGATCAAGCTGATCACCTTCTATGAGCTTGCTGTGGGGATGAAGTCGACAATGAGCCATCTCATTCACTACAAGCCGATCACGCTGCAGTATCCGCATGAGAAGCGGATTCTGCCTGACAATTATCGCGGTATGTTGGCCTTGCTACGGTATGACGATGGAACCGAGAAGTGCGTGGGGTGCGATCTCTGCGAGGCCGCCTGTCCCTCTCGCGTCATTGCCGTGGTGAGCGCCGAAGTGCCGGAGGAGCCGACGAAGCGATACGCGCGTGAGTATTGGATGGACATGACGCGCTGCTTGTTTTGTGGCCTGTGTGTGCAAGCCTGTCCGGTCGATGCCCTTGCGATGACGAAGGAATATGAGTGGGCGGTGTACAACAAACGGGACTTGCTCCTCAATAAGCAGCAGCTGTTGGCGATTGGGGATCGTACGTTTCACACACGCGAAAAACGGCTGGAGTTCCAACATCCGAATCTGGCGGTCTTCAATGTCGCCTCATCGAACCATCCAGCCAAGCCGTGCTAGTCACCTGGAAGGAGGCCTGACATGATCAGGCCGTGGGCTTTTATGGTGGAGGTATGGTGGTATTGTCTCCCTCGAACCACCTCAGATTCCCTGTATGCCTGTCTGATCTGGAACGCGACGTTGCGAAGGGTGTTGTAGCGCGAGGCTATCCCGAGGCAATACGGAGGGTCCCATGAATTGTTCACGCTGCCATGGGTTGATGGTCGAAGTCGACATGAGAGAAGCGTCGAGTCAGGACCGTGTGCTGGGATGGCGTTGCCTGCTGTGTGGCGAGACGACGGACTCAGGGATTGAAGCCAACCGCATAAGTCACGGTCAACCGGGTCGGAACCGCGCACGTGTTCCTGGGTCACCTCCGGCTAGGGCTGCGAAAGGCAGCGTGAGGTGAAGCTCATCGTTGTTGGACCAGTGAGGGAGGGGGAGGCATGAATAAGTGGTGTGTGTTTCGGCGCGCGATGGCAACGGAACTGTTCTTGTTCGCCTATACGATCGCGTGGGGCGGGGTTCTGCTGTTGACTCATATGCTGACAAAATAACCACCAGGCCAATCCGGTGTGTCATCATGCGGAGGCTTTCTTGGCCAGGGGCTGAAAATGCAGCGGATCTCTGAGGCTCTGAAGCTCGCGGTAATAATAAAGTGGTGTCGGTCGTTTGTTCTCGAAGGTCAGTGCACGCAGAAACATGAGTTCTTCTTCGGTCACATCCCCACTCAGTAGGGGATCTTGGAGAAAGTCCTTCAGCCCAGGCTCCTCGCCTGGCGTCTTGTCCGGTCCTCGCTCCTTAAACTCGAACGTCTTATGGTGTCCAGGTGCCACTCGACGGTTCAGAACAATCTCAATGCAAAAGGTGGCAAGGTCGATATCCCAGGATTCGAGCAAGGGGTCGAGAAAAGTGATGCAGTTCTCGTTCGAGAGATCGAAGATCGTCGTATCTAAGAACTCCAGCACGGTGACGCGCATCTGTGGGTAACTTTTCTTGCTCAGCCGAGCCACCTTGCGCATCCATGTCGGGTTGTCGAGTTCCTGCCGAGCGACACTTTTGACGACGCCCAGCAGCTTCTGTGTGACGAACCGCTCGAGTTCGCCGAAGTGTTGTTTCTCAAAAATCGTGCGGATCTGCCTGGTCTTTTTGGGATGACACTTGCGGATGATCAATTCCCGCACGTTGTGCAGGAGAGGAGTCGGCTGGTCTCCGAGCCGTTTCCTGAGTTGTTCGAGGCGCTGCTGATCGGCGAGTGTAGCCAGTTGCCCCTGCGGCAGTTTCAAGGCTTGTTCGATCTTCTTGTACATGTCGGTCCGGCTCGGCGCGGGCGGGAGTTTTTTCTGCGTCAGCAACTGTGAGATGTACGATTCGGTCACGTGGGCCGCACGGGCGAGGTCCCGCTGCCCCACTTTCAACTCTTTCAATCGATTTCTGATGAAGAGTGCAATGTCCACGAGTGATCTCCTTGTTCTGTGATTAACCGCAACTGGTTAATAGTATAGTGGAAGGCAGTGCTGTTCAAGATAATACTTGACAGATAATAGTTAAGAGTTTACACTTGAATTGGAGTGAGGGGAGAACATGGTCAAGGCTCTTCTTGAGATGTGAGTTGCGCCGGCAGTTTCGTCGAGTGCATTCTCTGCTTCTGTTCTGAGAACCGATTCAACCGTCTCCGCTGCTCCAATCGCCAAAGAGTGCCTCTAGGCTACGACCGGTTCTCACGGTCCGAGCTCTTGATTGGGCCTGCCAGGGTAGCGTTATGTACTTACCAGCTCCCACTAGGAAGTTACCTAGTTGCCTGAGGTGAGGATAAGTCCCAGGATGTGCGCAAGGTATTCCGTAAAGCGTCCGCAACGCGGGAAAGGAGTTCAAGATGTTGGGCTACGCCGCAATGTTCTTATGTTTCGGAGTGATTGCCGGAGGGTTGCAGTGGGCTGGAATAGCCCCGGTGGCGACCCAGAGTTCCTGGACTTTGTTTGCGAGTGGGATGGTATTGCTGACGATCCACCTGGTGGCGGGACGCAGCGGCTGGGTGTCCTAAACGATTAGATCCATTGAGGAGATGCACAGATGAGAGAGGGGTTATGACAACAGAAGAACAGATCACGAAGATGAAGAAAGCGATTGCTCAGGCCATCAAGGTGATGGGAGACCGGTTTGGATCGACGGAGCAAGATGTGGAACGGGCCATCCAGGAACTGAAGGCGTCGATGCAGGGGGCGTCGGAACCGAGCCTTTCCGTGAAAACCGTGCCGGGGCCAGGGAGCTGATCACCGCATACTACGCAAGCCACCATCGAGACGCAATTAGCGTCTGCATCTGGAAGGAGCATGAAACATGACCGTTCAATCTACCGTTCATAGCCACATCGACATCACGGATGCGCTGGCTCGATTGTACGTCTTCTTGGCGCAAAGCATGGACCGTTGTGTGAGCGAGGCAGCGCGCATCAGTTATCCAGAAGCCGAATTACAGGCGCATCTCGCCGCGACCAGAGCCACTGTCTTGGATATGCTGTCAGTCAATCAGGTGGTCAAGGCAAAGCTCGAGCAGGAGTGTGATCGCGTGCGCTCGCTGATCATGGCTTGCAGTGGAGACGGAGCCGCGAAGGCGGGTGCGCTGGATGAGCTGAAGGCGGAGCGGGCTGTGCTGAAACAGAAGACCATGGCGTTGAGTGATCTGCTGGCGGTCTTTCGCTCGGCGTGACAGGAGCCTAAACAGGCTACGCCGTCTCGGTCTCGGTTCGAGCGTGAAGCGGCGGGCCAGGATAACCACGGAGGACAGTATGAAGAGTACACCACGGACATATGTCTTGACCCTGAATTCACCGTCTCGAAAAGGCCTTCGGCTCTGGACGGGGGACAGTATTCATGCCCTGCGCCATTGCTCGGTCAAACAGATTGGTCTGGCATTGAGAGAAATGCAGCAGACGGTGGAGAGTCTGCAGGCCCCCGTCTCGTCGTCGGGCGGATCCTATTCCCTGAACCGCGGTCGATAACGTCTTGCCCTCGTCGAGTGAGGAGTGATGAGGACAGATGAGGGTGGGGGAGGACACGATCCATCTGCATGGATCTAGGCGCATGGCTAACGCCTCTCGGTATGATGAAACAGAGTGTGGCACCCGCATGGTGGTTCCGTCGCTTTGAACAGTAGAGGAAGGTGAGTGATGGTGCGCATACGAACGCCGTTCAATCTGGACATATTCCTTAATAAGACCGACAAGGACGTTACGATTCTCTCGTCCCCCAAGAATCAGATTCTCTTTTCACAGGGGGATACGACTGATGCGGTCTTCTACATCCAGGCGGGCAAGGTGAAAGTGACCGTGCTCTCGGAGCATGGCAAGGAAGCCGTCGTGGCGATTCTTGAGCGGGGTGCGTTTTTAGGAGAATCCTGTCTCGTGGGGCAAATAATTCGTACGGCGACCGCGACCACCCTGGAAGACTCCCGCATTCTCCGCATCGAGAAAGCCACGATGCTCCGTATGCTTCAGGAACAACCCAGGTTTTCTGAGGCATTTATGTCCTATTTGCTGACACACTCGATCCGAGTCCAAGAGGATTTAGTGGATCAACTATTTAATTCCAGCGAGAAGCGGCTGGCGCGGGCGCTGCTGTTGTTGGCCCACTTTGGGAAGGAAGGCAAGCCGGAGACGGTCATTGCGAAGATCAGTCAGGAAACGTTGGCCGAAATGGTCGGCACCACCCGCTCGCGCGTCAGTTTCTTTATGAATAAGTTCCGCAAGCTAGGGTTCATTGACTACGAAGGCGGGTCGCGCAGGAATGGCGGCTTGCACGTGCATAGTTCTCTCCTCAATGTCGTACTCCACGACTAGGGTCTCCCTCTGATTCTGTTTTGTTGATTCAGTCACACTACACCTGGCTACGTTCCGCCTCGCCTCCATTGTGTAATCGCGACCTTCCCCGGATTTCACAGACACCTCCC
>JANPKE010000546.1:0-16414 GCA_031425875.1 Nitrospirota bacterium | reverse complement strand
GACGACGGATGTGACGGGGATCGTGCAGTTGAATCCGGGGGTGGAGATGGTGATGCCGGGGGACAATGTCAGTGTGACGGGGGAGTTGATCAGTCCGATTGCGATGGATCAGGGGTTGCGGTTTGCCGTGCGTGAGGGCGGTAAGACCGTGGGGTCGGGTGTCGTGACCGAAATTCTGGCGTAGTGAAGCAAGTGGACGGGAAGTAAGTCAACGCGAGAGTGCGTGTTGGCTGCGGTCCTGTCAGTTTGTATCGAGGAGAAAGAGATGCGTGAAATCATTAGCATGGCTTGTACGCTCTGCAAGCAGCGGAATTACTCGACCATGAAAAACAAGAAGAACGATCCGGATCGGTTGGAGCGAAGCAAGTTTTGTAAGTTCTGCCGCAAGCACGTGCCTCATAAAGAGGTGAAATAGGCCGAGGCGCGAGGGGGTGAATCGTTCGGGGTGGAGAGCCTCACCGATTGGCTGATGCCTTACGCCTTACGTTCGAGTAGGGGCATAGTGTCAATGGCAGCACATCGGTCTCCAAAACCGAGAGTCTAGGTTCAAATCCTAGTGCCCCTGCCAAGTCTTGTGTATGCGATCAGGATGGCTGTCGGAATTGAGCTCGATGTGGGGTAAGCCCTGTAAGTTTTTTGCGGGTAATAGTTAGGAGTGGATTGCAGTATCAATTGGCCTTGCAATCGGAGCTGGCAGATTGGGCGTGATGCGGGGCGGTGATGGGTGTGAGGCGGTTATTCGGATTGACGTGATGAGGCAACGGAGTCACAGATGTTTAAGCGTATGACAGAGACGATTCGGCTGTTCGTGACGGACGTGCGGGCAGAGCTGAAAAAGGTTTCCTTTCCGAGTCGCGCGGAAACCATCGGGTCAACGACGGTGGTGATCGTGTTCTGTATTCTAATGTCTCTGTACTTATCCGTCATTGACTCATTCCTTTCATGGTTGGTTGCGAAATTCATCTAAATCTGGCGAGAAGAGGAATTGGGGAAGTTGGCGGTAATTCATCGAAGACATGAGGGTGGTGCATGACAAAGAACTGGTACGTCATTCATACGTACGCGGGTTTTGAGGGGCGAGTGAAGACCAGCCTCATGGAGCGTGCAAATCAAATGGGGCTTGTCGAAAAGCTCGGACAGGTGCTCGTTCCGACAGAGGACGTCATTGAAATTAAGGACGGGAAGCGACGGACCTCTCGACGAAAGTTCTATCCTGGCTACGTCCTTGTGGAGTTGGAGTCTCCGTTGGGGGATGACACCGTACAGATGATCAAGGAGACGCCAAAAGTGACTGGATTCGTCGGGGGCGGCGCAGTGCCGACACCTCTGACCAGTGATGAGGTGGAGTCCTTGCTCAAGCAGGTTGATGCAGGGCAAGCCGAGCCCCGGGAGCAGGTCAAGTTCATTAAAAGCGATAACGTTCGCATTATCGATGGGCCTTTCCTTGGGTTTAATGGGGTGGTTGAGGAGGTCGATCAGGATCATAGTCGGGTGAAGGTGATGGTGAGTATTTTCGGTCGGTCGACCCCTGTGGAATTGGGCTTTTTGCAGGTTGAACGGATTTAAGCCGATCGGTCGACGTCGGTCTTCAGTCGTGTGAGGGCTGAAGGTTGAGTGTCGATCGCGAAGGAGAAAGAGAGCGACATGGCGAAAGAAGTTTCGGCACAGATCAAGTTGCAAATTCCGGCTGGCAAGGCCAATCCGGCTCCTCCTGTCGGTCCCTCGTTGGGACAACATGGGGTCAACATTATGGAGTTTTGTAAGCAGTTCAATGCCAAGACCCAGAAGGACGGGGATAGTATTATCCCTGTCATCATTACGGTCTACAAGGACCGGACCTTCAGCTTTATCATGAAGACTCCCCCGGCGTCGGATCTCCTCAAGAAGGCCGCCGGGATCATCAAGGGGTCTGGTGTGCCGCAAAAGGATAAGGTGGGGAAAATCACCAGGCAACAGTTGGACGAAATTGCTCGGAAGAAGATGGCCGATCTGAACGCGGCTGACGTGGAAGGGGCGACGAAAATCATCGAAGGTACTGCCCGTAGTATGGGTGTCGTTATTCAAGGCTAATGCCAAGATCGAAGGAGCGTCTGGTCATGGGAAAGAAAATGAATGCGGCGATCAAAAATCTCGAGCCGCGTGTCTATGGGTTGCGCGAGGCCGTTGAAACCGTGAAACAATCGGCCTATGCGAAGTTTGACGAATCGGTTGATCTTGCGCTGAGGCTGGGAATCGATCCGAAGCGCTCGGATCAGCTGGTTCGAGGGACGGCGTCGCTTCCTCACGGCACGGGGAAAAAGGTTCGCGTCTTGGTATTTGCCAAGGGTGAAAAGGAGCAGGAGGCGCGACAAGCCGGGGCTGACTATGTTGGGGCTGACGACTTGATGGAGAAAATCAAGGGCGGGTGGATGGAGTTCGATTGCGCGATTTCCACGCCGGATCTTATGGCCTCGGTCGGCAAACTCGGTAAAGTGCTCGGACCTCGCGGGTTGATGCCGAACCCTAAGACCGGCACCGTGACCTTCGAAGTTGGGAAAGCGGTCGCTGATATTCGAAAAGGGCGTGTAGAGTTCAAGGTTGAGAAAGCCGGTATCGTGCATGTGCCGGTCGGAAAAGTGTCCTTCGATCCTGCGAAGCTGTACGACAATGCCTCGGCCATCATTGAATCCGTCATCAAGGCAAAGCCTGCCTCCTGTAAGGGGCGTTATCTCAAGAGTGCCACGATTGCGAGCACGATGGGGCCTGGTGTGATATTGGATACCGTTGCGCTGACCAAACAGTGGAGTTGAGACACGCGTTCAACGTGAATCGTTGCTCGCGATTCGCTGGACGGATGATATTGAGCGGATAACGAATAGCGACCAGAGAGGGAGTGATGAAGAAGGAAGAGAAAGTTACGGCAGTGGCGGAGTTGACCGAAAAATTCGGTCGCGCCCGGCTGGCTATCCTGACGGAATGCGTCGGGCTTCCGGTCAACGAGGTCACCGAGTTGCGCAAGCAGCTCCGCGGGGCAAAGGCAGAATATCGAATCGTGAAGAATACGCTCGCGGCGCGTGCCGCCGAAGGGACGGTCTTGGCCGGACTCAAGGTTCATCTCAAGGGACCGACCGGAGTCGTCATTGGGTACGACGATCCGGTGTTACCGACCAAGGTGTTGAAGGATTTCATCGGTGCTGAAAAGCGCGACCAGAAGATTCGCATCACGGCCGGGGTGCTGGAAGGCAAGATTCTTCAGCCGGCTGAGCTAGCAGCCGTTGCAAAGCTGCCGAAGAAGGAAGTGCTGATTGCGATGTTGCTGTCGGCCATGCAGGGGCCGATTCGTGGAGTCGTCTATACGTTGAGTGCAGTCTTGTCAAAGTTTGTACGAGTCATTGCAGCCATTCAGGATAAACGGAAAGGAGAAGGGGACATGCCAGCTACAGAGGGAAAGTTATCACAAGAGGAATTGATTAAAGCGATCGAAGGGATGAGCGTGCTCGACCTGGCCGAATTGGTGAAAGGGTTAGAGACGCGGTTTGGTGTGACAGCGGCGGCTCCGGTTGCCATGGCAGCGGCGCCGGCTGCAGGCGGTGGGGCGGCGGCTCCTGCTGAAGAGCAGACGTCATTCGACGTCATTCTTGCGTCGGTACCGGCAGACAAGAAGATCCAAATCATCAAGGTGGTTCGCGAGTTGACGAGTCTCGGTTTGAAGGAAGCCAAGGACCTTGTGGAGGGCGCACCGAAGCCAGTCAAGACCGGGGTGGCTAAGGAAGAAGCCGACACGATGAAGAAGAAGCTCGAAGAAAGCGGTGCAAAGGTCGAAGTCAAGTAAGGAAGCGAGTTCGTCATAGTTGCGGCTGTTCTGGTGTTCGCCGAGGCGGAGGTCTCTCGATGCTACGGGAATCTGTCGTCAATGGTGACTGCTGTTCACCGCCAACCAGTGTGGAGGAGTAGGCATGTCCGAAACGACTCTGCAGGAGTTCGTCGAGCGGAAAGATTTTTCTCGCATTCGAACCAATATCGATATTCCGGATTTGATCGAAATACAGAAGCGCTCCTACGAAGAGTTTTTGCAGTTTGAGGTCGAATCGGAGCGCCGGAAGGATCATGGATTGCAGGCGGCGTTGGCCAGCGTGTTTCCAATTCCAGATTATAACAACACGGCCGTGCTCGAATTTTCGAGTTACACCTTAGGGACGCCCAAGTACGACGAGCGAGAATGTCTTGAGCAGGGTATGACCTTCGCGGTTCCGTTGAAGCTGCGTGTCCGTCTGGTGGTGTTGGATAAGGAAGATAAGGGTCCGCGCAAGAAAGTGCTCGATGTGCGCGAGCAAGAAGTCTATGTCGGGGAATTGCCGCTCATGACCGAGCGCGGGACATTTATCGTCAACGGGACCGAGCGCGTCGTCGTCAGTCAGCTACACCGGTCGCCGGGTGCGTCGTTTACACATGATAAGGGCCGGACCCATGCGAGCGGCAAGGTGTTGTATTCGGCCCGTATTATTCCGTATCGGGGCTCATGGCTCGATTTCGAATTCGATGCCAGGGATATTCTTTATGTGCGAATCGATCGTCGTCGGAAAATGCCGACTACTATTCTGTTGAAGGCCTTCGGTTTTTCGAGCGACGACTTGCTGAAGATGTACTACCCTGTCGAAGAAATTCGCGTGTCCCAGGGGAAGATGTTCCGCAAGCTGGATCCAGAAATCCACCATGGACTTCGCTGTTCCGCTGAAGTGACAGATAAGAGTGGTAAAGAAATCTTGGTGCGAGAGGGGGCCAGGCTGACGAAGGGGATGATTGCCAAGCTGAAGGCTTCTGGAGTGAAGGAGATTCCCTTGTTGCCGGCGGAGTTGGTGGGGCGTGCCACCCTTACGGAATTGGTCGATTCGAAGAAGAACGTGTTGGCGGAGAAAAATCAACGATTGACTGCCGAGATCGTGGAGCAGATCACTGAAAGCGATGTTGAGGAATTCAAGGTCATTTATCTAGATATGGCCACTGCTACGCCGGTCATTCTTGATACCTTGGCGATGGAGAAGATCGGGTCAAAAGAAGAAGCGATGGTCGAAATATACCGTCGCCTCCGTCCCGGTGAGACACCGTCGGTGGATACAGCCAGAGCCTTATTCGACAATCTATTTCTGAATTCCAAGCGCTATGATTTGTCTCCGGTCGGTCGGCTCAAGCTCAATAAGAAGCTCGGTTTGGACTTACCGCTCGAGCAGCGTACCTTGACCGCACAGGACATCGTGGAAGTCATCCGCTATATCGTCAATCTGAAGATCGGCAAAGGGGAAATCGACGATATTGATCACTTAGGGAATCGCCGGGTGCGATCCGTCGGTGAACTCTTGGAAAATCAATTCCGACTGGGCTTGGTGCGGATGGAGCGGAGCATCAAAGAGCGCATGAATCTTCTCGATATGGAAACGGTGCTACCGCACGACTTGATCAATGCTAAGCCGGTTGTCGCGGCCGTTAAGGAGTTTTTCAGCAGCAGCCAGCTGTCTCAATTTATGGATCAGACGAACCCCCTGGCTGAAATCACACATAAACGGCGTCTGTCCGCTCTTGGTCCAGGAGGACTCACGAGGGAGCGGGCTGGGTTCGAAGTTCGAGACGTGCATCCGTCTCACTATAGTCGCATTTGCCCGATTGAGACACCGGAAGGTCCTAATATCGGGTTAATTACATCGCTGGCCACTTATGCACGGATCAACCAGTTCGGATTCATTGAGGCGCCATATCGGAAGGTCGTCAAGGGACGCGTCACTGATGAGATTGAGTTTCTCTCGGCGATCGAGGGCGATAAATACATCATCGCCCAAGCCAACTCGAAATTGGATGGGTCTTCCAGGCTGGTATCAGAAACCGTCTCGTGTCGTCACGGTGGAGACTTTGTTCTGGCCGCCCCGGATAAGATCGAGTACATGGACGTGTCGCCAAAGCAAGTGGTGAGCGTGGCGACCGCGCTCGTGCCGTTTTTGGAGCATGACGACGCCAATCGCGCACTGATGGGTTCCAATATGCAGCGCCAGGCGGTTCCGTTGGTCACATCGGAGGCTCCTCTGGTGGGGACCGGGATGGAAGCGGTGGTCGCGCGAGATTCTGGGTATGTGATTCAGGCTCGTCGGGCCGGGGTTGTGGAGAGCGTCGATGCTACCCGCATCGTAGTGCGGGCCGATTCGAAGGACGGGAAGAAGGGGAAGGATTCCGGGCTGGACGTCTATGACTTGATCAAGTTTCAACGATCGAATCAAAACACATGTATTACTCAGACGCCAGTGGTTCGGATTGGCCAGCCGGTTAAGAAAGGTCAGGTGCTTGGAGATGGACCAGCAATTGATCATGGCGAGCTCGCGCTGGGCAAGAATGTCCTGGTGGCGTTCATGCCCTGGGGTGGGTACAACTTCGAGGACGCCATATTGCTCAGTGAGAAACTGGTTCGCGAAGACGCCTTCACGTCGATCCATATCGAAGAGTTCGAGGTGGAAGCTCGGGATACCAAGCTGGGGAAGGAAGATGTCACGCGAGATATTCCCAATGTCGGAGAAGAGGCGCTGAGAGATTTGGACGAGAGTGGGATTATCCGGATCGGTGCCGAAGTAAAGCCTGGTGATATTTTGGTCGGAAAGGTGACGCCTAAAGGGGAAACCCAGCTGACCCCGGAAGAAAAACTGCTTCGTGCAATCTTCGGTGAGAAGGCGGGCGATGTGAAAGATACATCGTTGACCGTGCCTCCTGGAGTGGAAGGTATCGTAGTCGATGTCAAGATTTTTTCTCGCAAAGGACTCGACAAAGACGAGCGTTCGAAGAGCATCGAGACTGACGATCAGATGAAGTTGCAGCGTGATCACCATGAAGAGCTACGGATCATTGATGAGGAAAAAACGAAAAAGATTCGCAAGCTCTTGCTGGGGAAGGTCGTTGGACGTGATCTGATGGACCCTGAGAGCGGCGACGTTATCTTGAAGAAGAAGGGTAAGATGACGGCGGAGATTCTTAAGCGATTGCCAGACGACACGGTGCGTCACATCCTCCTGAGTGATCCTGATGAGCAAAAAGAGCTGGAAGATGTCGAGCGACGTGCGAAAGAGCAAATTGAAATCCTCCAGACGCTGTACGATGAAAAGGTAGGGCGCTTAAAGCGAGGTGATGAACTGCCTCCTGGTGTCATCAAGCTCGTTAAGGTCTACGTCGCGATGAAGCGCAAGATCCAGGTTGGAGACAAAATGGCCGGTCGACACGGCAATAAGGGTGTCGTATCGCGGGTGCTTCCAGAAGAAGATATGCCTTATCTTCCGGATGGGACTCCGGTGGAAATCGTATTGAATCCTCTGGGGGTGCCGTCCCGTATGAACGTCGGGCAAATTCTTGAGACTCACCTTGGATGGGCGGCTAAGGCCTTGGGCATCCAGGTGGCCAGTCCGGTCTTTGATGGGGCGTCCGAAAAGGAAATTAAGGACCTGCTAAAAAAAGCCAAACTGCCGGTGAGCGGCCAGTCGCAGCTCATCGATGGCAAGACGGGCGAGCCATTCAGCAGTCCGGTCACGATCGGCTATATGTACGTGCTGAAGCTTCACCATCTGGTGGACGACAAGATTCACGCACGATCGATCGGCCCCTATTCTCTCGTGACTCAGCAGCCTCTTGGCGGAAAGGCTCAATTTGGGGGCCAGCGGCTGGGCGAAATGGAGGTCTGGGCGCTACAGGCATATGGGGCGGCATCGACGCTTCAAGAATTCCTCACCGTCAAGTCAGACGATGTGCCGGGTCGGTCTCGCATGTATGAAGCGATTGTCAAAGGTGAACCGTTCCTCGAGCCCGGGTTGCCTGAGTCGTTCAATGTGTTGGTGAAGGAACTGCAGAGCTTGGGACTCGATATTGAGCTGGTTAAGACGCAAGACTAACCGCTTGTGTGCCGGCTGAAGACCGGTATCAGAGGAGGTCACTACCTTGGAAGGCGTATATACACTTTTTGAAAAGCAACGGGATTCGGTGTCGTTTGATGCGATGCGGATTCGCATCGCATCGCCCGAGAAGATCCGATCTTGGTCGTATGGTGAAGTCAAGAAACCGGAAACGATCAACTATCGGTCATTCAAGCCTGAAAAAGACGGGCTGTTTTGTGCCAAGATCTTCGGTCCTACCAAGGATTGGGAGTGCAATTGCGGGAAATATAAACGCATGAAGCACCGCGGGATCGTGTGCGACAAATGCGGTGTTGAGGTGATTCAATCGAAGGTTCGGCGTGAACGGATGGGCCATATCGAACTGGCTGCACCTGTCGCCCATATTTGGTTTCTGAAGGGTGTCCCAAGTCGGATTGGAACCCTGCTTGATATGAGTCTCAAGCAGCTTGAGAAAATTCTCTATTTTGAGAGTTATGTCTGTGTGGATCCAGGCTCAACCGATTTAGGGGAAAAAGAGTTGGTGCCGGAGGATAAGCTGCGTACCCTTGTGTCTGAGTTCGGGTCGAGCGGGTTTAAGGTTGGTATCGGTGCAGAGGCCATCCGTGACTTATTGAGGAAGATCGATATTAATGCGCTGTGGGATGAATTGCAGGTGAAGGCCAAAGCGTCGACATCGGCAGCCATGAAGAAGAAGTATGCCAAGCGCTTAAAGGTGCTCGAGGCGTTTCGTAAGTCTGGGAATAAGCCAGAATGGATGATCATGGATGTCATTCCGGTCCTGCCGCCGGAGTTGCGTCCCCTGGTTCCACTTGATGGAGGCCGATTTGCCACATCTGATCTGAACGACCTCTACCGTCGTGTGATCAATCGAAATAATCGGTTGAAACGATTGATGGAGTTGAAGGCGCCAGGCGTCATCATCAGGAACGAAATGCGGATGCTGCAGGAAGCTGTGGATGCGCTCTTCGATAATGGTCGCCGAGGGCGCGCGATTCGTGGTCCAAACAAGCGTCCGCTGAAATCGTTGAGCGACATGCTGAAGGGAAAACAAGGACGGTTCCGGCAGAATCTACTCGGGAAGCGAGTCGATTATTCTGGCCGCACCGTGATCGTCGTCGGTCCAGAGTTGCGCCTCCATCAGTGCGGGTTGCCAAAGAAAATGGCACTGGAATTATTCAAGCCGTTCATCTTCCACAAACTGGAAGCCAGAGGGGCAGCCACCACCATTAAGAGCGCTAAACGGCTGGTCGAAAAAGAACGGCCAGAGGTTTGGGATGTATTGGACGAAGTGATTCGCGAGCACCCTGTACTGCTGAATCGAGCCCCGACGCTCCATCGGTTGGGCATCCAGGCCTTCGATCCTGTGTTAGTTGAGGGCAAGGCGATCCGATTGCATCCGCTCGTCTGCGCGGCGTTCAATGCGGACTTCGATGGAGATCAGATGGCAGTGCACGTCCCGCTATCCGTCGAAGCGCAGGTTGAAGCACGGGTCCTCATGATGTCCATCAACAACATTCTTTCTCCGGCCAATGGTAAACCGATTGCGGTGCCGTCGCAGGATATGGTGTTGGGCTGCTATTGGTTGACGAAGGAGCGGTTGGGCGCAAAGGGCGAGGGGAAGGTGTTTGGGTCCCCTGAAGAAGTTCGGATTGCCTTTGATGCAAGAGAAATGGAAGAGCATGCGCGGATTAAGGTGCGTCTTGAGGGTTCGCTGGTGCAGACGACTGTTGGCCGTGTCTTGCTGTCAGAAATCCTTCCGCAAGGTTTACCGTTCGCCAATGCGAACAAGCTCATGACCAAAAAGGAAATGACGAAACTCATTGATGCGGTGTATCGACAGACTGGTCATCGAGACACCGTCGAGTTTCTGGATAAGATTAAAGATATTGGCTTTACCTATGCGACGAGAGCCGGTTTATCGATCTGCGTCGATAATATGCACATCCCGAGTAAGAAGGAAGAACTCATCGGGAAAGCGCAGCGCGAAGTGAGCGAGATCGAGAAGCAGTATTCAGAGGGGTTGATCACGAACGGCGAGCGGTACAACAAGGTGATCGACATTTGGGCACACGTCACTGAGCAGGTTGCCAACGAGATGATGAAGGAACTCGGCGCGGGCGGTGATCCGGCCAAAGCCGAATCGTTCAACCCAATCTTCATGATGGCGGATTCCGGTGCCCGTGGTAGTTCGCAACAGATTCGGCAGTTGGGTGGTATGCGCGGATTGATGGCCAAGCCATCCGGTGAGATCATTGAAACACCGATCACCGCTAACTTCCGTGAAGGGTTGACGGTGTTGCAGTACTTCATCTCCACTCACGGTGCTCGTAAGGGGCTTGCCGATACGGCGTTGAAGACCGCCAATTCAGGGTATCTCACTCGGAGATTGGTCGATATTGCTCAAGACGTCATTATTAATGAGATTGATTGTGGTACGCGAGACGGCATTACAGTCAGTCCGTTGGTCGAAGGTGGTGAAATTATCCAGCCGTTGGAGGAGCGCGTTCTCGGTCGTTTGGCGGCAGAGGATATTCGTGACCCCGTCACCGGGGAAATTATTGTGTCCTGGGATGAAGAAATCAATGAAGACTTGACGAAGTTGATCGTTGAGGCGGGAGTTGACCGTGTGAAGATTCGGTCCGTGCTGACCTGTCAATCTCCACGTGGTGTCTGTCGTGCCTGTTACGGTCGAGATCTGGCGCGAGGGCGTCTGGTGGAAAAAGGCGAGCCCGTCGGTGTCATCGCAGCGCAATCAATCGGCGAGCCTGGCACGCAGTTGACGATGCGGACCTTTCACATCGGCGGCACGGCCAGTAAGGTCGTCGAGCAGACAGTTGTCGAAGCCAAACATGCCGGACGAATCAAATTTCTAAGTTTCGATGCCAAGAAAAACGCGGATTTACATACCCCCGGTATTGCGGTGCGGAATAAGGATGGAGAGTGGGTCGTCATGAATCGCAATACAAAAATTGCGATTGTCGATGACAGCGGGCGAGAGCGTGAGAAGTACCCTGTGGTGTATGGGGCTAAGATCAAGATTAAAGACGGCGATCCGGTTGCCGCTGGCCAGAAATTGGTTGAGTGGGATCCCTACTCGCTGACGATCTTGACCGAGGTTGGTGGGAAAGTGGCATACGGTGACATTGTCGAAGGTGTCACGATGAAGGACGAGTTCGACGAAGTAACCGGCTTGTCGCGCAAGGTTATCATTGAACATACCGGCCAGACGCTTCGCCCTCGCGTGTCGATTAAAGACGACAGCGGTAAAACGGCCAAAGCAACCGGCGGATCCAGCGCAGTGGCCAGGTACTTACTACCAGTCGGAGCCCATATCTTTGTCGAAAAGGGGGCCACTGTGCATCCTGGTGATGTCTTGGCAAAGATCCCTCGTGAGACGACGAAGACCAAGGACATTACGGGAGGTCTTCCGCGCGTGGTGGAGCTTTTTGAGGCGCGGAAGCCGA
The DNA here is from genome assembly GCA_031425875.1 of Nitrospirota bacterium. Classification (GTDB taxonomy): domain Bacteria; phylum Nitrospirota; class Nitrospiria; order Nitrospirales; family Nitrospiraceae; genus Nitrospira_D. The sequence continues at coordinate 5,055 of JANPKE010000546.1, read as the reverse complement.
AAGAGCAGGCGGTCATCACTGAGATCGACGGAGAAGTCTCCTACGGCGGCTTCGTCAAAGGCCAGCGCAAGGTTCTTGTCGACAATAAGATGGGTGATGTGAAGGAATATTTTATTCCCAAGGGCAAGCACGTCAACGTTCACGAAGGTGACTGGGTTCGGGCTGGGGAGCCGTTGATGGACGGCTCGGCAAATCCTCATGACATCCTTGATGTGTTGGGTCCGAATGAATTGCAAAAGTACCTCGTAGACGAGGTGCAGGACGTCTATCGATTGCAAGGCGTTTCGATTAACGACAAGCATATCGAGATCATCGTGCGGCAAATGCTGCGTAAAGTGCGGGTTGAAGATCCGGGAGATACCCAGTTCTTGCCGGGCAGTCAAGTTAGCAAGAGTCTCTTCGAAAAAGAAAATCAGCGGGTGCTTGCCAATGACGGCCAGCCTGCCCTGGGCAAGCCTGTCTTGCTTGGGATTACCAAGGCGGCCCTCACGACCGACAGCTTTATTTCTGCGGCATCGTTCCAGGAAACCACGCGCGTTCTCACTGAAGCCGCGATCAATGGACGCGAGGATAAGTTATTGGGCTTGAAGGAAAACGTCATTGTCGGTCGTTTGATTCCGGCTGGGACAGGGTTTGAAGAGTACCGAGATACGTTCGTCATCAGTGAAAAGCCTGAGGTAATACCTGTAGGTGCTACGACTGCGGTAGTATCTGGTGCGGCTGTTCCGGCGGTTACAGGAGAAGGTACTCGGTCTTAGTGCGTGATGGATACTGCCTACTTGACAGTCGGCGTTTACGTCACTATAATCCGGCGGCTTTGCACATGACGGTTGGTGCTTGTTCCATTTGAAAGGGTTTGAACGCGATGCCGACGATCAATCAGCTGGTTCGGAAAGGGAGGGTCTTCGTAAAGGCAAAGACGAAAAGTCCTGCCCTGAAGTCCTGTCCTCAGAAGAGAGGCGTGTGCCTTCGTGTATACACAACGACGCCGAAGAAGCCGAACTCAGCATTGCGGAAAGTTGCGCGTGTGCGCCTTACGAACGGTATGGAGGTCACGACGTATATACCCGGCGTAGGGCACAATCTTCAGGAGCATTCCATTGTGCTTGTGCGTGGAGGTCGTGTTAAGGATTTGCCGGGTGTTCGATACCATCTGGTTCGTGGCGCCTTGGACGCGGTGGGTGTGGCTGGAAGAAAGCAGAGTCGTTCGAAGTATGGAGCAAAGCGGCCCAAGTAGATTTTGTGAGTTTTGAAAATCATCACACGGATTGGATAGGTTGATATGCCACGCAGTAGGTTTTTGGGTCAACGAGAAGTGCTTCCTGATGTGCGGTACCGAGATAAGTTGGTCGGGAAGTTTATTAACGCGCTAATGAGTAGCGGGAAAAAGAGCACCACGGAACGGATATGCTATGGCGCGTTTGATGTTATTCAGGAGAAGACAGGCAGTGACCCGCTGAAAGTGTTTAAGGCGGCTGTTGATAATGTGAAGCCGATTGTTGAAGTCAAGTCTCGTCGAGTGGGGGGTGCCTCCTATCAGGTTCCGGTCGAAATTAGGCCTGCACGTCGAGTGTCGTTGGCGCTTCGTTGGTTGTCGCAGTTTGCCCGTACGCGCGGTGGGAAAAGTATGCGCGAAAAGCTTGCCGCTGAACTGTTGGATGCATCGAATAATACCGGGGCTGCGGTCAAGAAGCGGGAAGACGTGCATCGGATGGCAGAGGCCAACAAAGCATTCGCCCATTACCGCTGGTAGTGTCATTCTGTGCTGCAGTTGAGCCGTGCTGCGATCTGCAGACTCTGGCTAGCTTGTATCGCAGCGGAATTCTTGGCTTGACTTGCGGCACTCGTGTTTTTTGAGGGAGTTAAAGTGGCTCGTCAGACATCGTTAGGGCACACACGGAATATCGGTATCATGGCCCATATTGATGCGGGTAAGACTACGACCACGGAGCGGATCCTCTATTATACGGGCATGACCCATAAGCTGGGCGAGGTCCATGAGGGTGCGGCCACGATGGATTGGATGGAGCAAGAGCGTGAGCGTGGCATTACCATTACGGCGGCCGCAACAACCTGTTTCTGGCGTGATCATCGCATTAATATTATTGATACCCCTGGGCACGTTGATTTTACGATTGAGGTGGAGCGCTCTTTGCGCGTGCTTGATGGAGCGGTGGCAGCGTTTGATTCCGTTCAGGGTGTTGAGCCTCAGTCTGAAACGGTCTGGCGTCAAGCCGATAAGTATCATGTTCCTCGTATCGCCTTCATGAATAAGATGGATCGCATCGGCGCGGATTTCTACGGCAGTGTCCAATCCATCATCGATCGATTGGGGGCTATGCCGGTTCCGATTCAGATTCCAATCGGGCGTGAAGGGGAATTTCGGGGATCGATTGATCTGGTGAGGATGAAGGGATTCTTCTACGACGACGAGACATTGGGTGCGAAGTATAAGGTGGATGAAATTCCAGAGGCTCTTCTCGCTCAGGCAAAAGAGTACCGAGAGAAAATGCTTGATGCAGTGGCAGAGTTTGATGACCAGGTGATGGAGAAATATTTAAGCGGCCATCCATTGACCGAAGAAGAGGTCATGCGTGCGATCCGCGCTGGCGTTATCTCGATGAAGATTACTCCGGTGCTGTGTGGGTCGGCTTTTAAGAACAAGGGTGTTCAGCAATTGCTGGATGCCGTTGTCGACTACCTGCCGTCTCCGCTTGATGTCCCTCCGGTCATGGGGTTGGATCCGAATAGCAGTAAAGAAGTTGAGCGCAAGTCAGATGACAGTGAGCCATTTTCAGCATTGGCGTTCAAGATCATGTCTGATCCATTTGCCGGACAGTTGACATTTTTCCGTGTCTATTCTGGAACGCTGAAAACTGGCACAGCAGTCTTGAATGTGACCAAGGGGACAAAGGACCGCATTGGGCGTCTCCTGAAGATGCATGCCAATAAGCGAGAAGAAATCGATGAGGTGTACGCAGGGGACATCGCTGCAGCGGTGGGGCTTAAGGGGGCTACAACAGGTGATACGTTGGCGGATGAAAAACAGCCAGTGCTCCTGGAGGTGATGAAGTTTCCTGAACCGGTGATTGCGATGGCGATTGAGCCTAAGACAAAGCAAGATCAAGAGAAGATGGGTTTTGCCCTCCAGAAATTGGCTCAAGAGGATCCATCATTCCGTGTGCGGACGGACGAAGAGACCGCGCAGACGATCATTGCTGGAATGGGTGAATTGCATCTTGAGATCATCGTCGATCGAATGTTGCGTGAGTTTAAAGTTGAAGCAAATGTTGGAAAACCTGAGGTGGCATTCCGGGAGACGATCAGGCGGAAGGCTGAAGCTGAGTCAAAATATGTCAAGCAGACTGGCGGGCGTGGACAGTACGGTCACGTTGTCTTAACGGTTGAGCCTTCAGAGTCAGGTAAGGGGCTTGAGTTTGTGAATAAGGTTGTGGGTGGAGCCATTCCGAAGGAGTTTGTCCCTGCTATTGAGAAGGGTGTTCGCGAGCGGATGGAAACCGGTGTCGTTGCGGGGTATCCACTTCGGGATGTGAAGGTGACGGTGATTGATGGTTCCTACCACGACGTCGATTCAAATGAAATGGCATTTAAGATTGCAGGGTCAATGGGGTTTGCTGATGCGTGTAAGAGGGCCGATCCTGTCCTGCTTGAGCCAATCATGAAGGTTGAGGTTTTGGTTCCGCAGGAGTTCATGGGTGATGTGATTGGTAACTTGAACAGCCGGAGAGGCAAAGTGCAAGGAATGAAGGTCCGGGCTGGTGCTCAAGCTATTGATGCTGCCGTGCCCTTGATGGAGATGTTTGGCTATGCAACTGATCTCCGGTCTCGTACGCAGGGTCGTGCGACCTATAGCATGGAGTTTGATCGGTATGATCAGGTTCCTAGAAATATTGCGGAAGCCATCATCAAGAAATAGCGTGGCGAATTAGGAGGGGGTGGCATTATGGCGAAGGCGAAATACGAGCGGAAGAAGCCGCACGTGAACATTGGGACGATTGGGCACGTGGATCATGGGAAGACGACGTTGACGGCGGCGTTGACGAAAGTGTGTGCGGATCGGGGAATGGCGAAGTTTATCCCGTACGACGAAGTGGCGAAAGCCAGTGAGAGCCAAGGGCGACGGGATGCGACCAAGATCATGACGATTGCCATCAGCCACGTCGAGTATGAGACGGATAACCGCCATTATGCCCACGTGGATTGTCCGGGGCACGCGGATTACGTGAAGAACATGATCACCGGCGCGGCGCAGATGGATGGGGCGATTCTGGTGGTCAGTGCGGCGGATGGGCCGATGCCCCAGACGCGGGAGCACATTCTCTTGGCCCGGCAGGTGGGGGTGCCCTACATTGTGGTGTTTTTGAACAAGGCCGACAAAGTCGATGACAAGGAGTTGTTGGAGTTGGTGGAGCTGGAAGTGCGGGAGTTGCTCACCAAGTATGGGTTTCCGGGGGACAAGACCCCGATCGTCCATGGGAGTGCGTTGAAGGCGATGGAGGCGGATCCAGGGGAATTGGGGGTGCCGTCGATCATGAAACTGTTGGAGGCGGTGGATACGTACATTCCGACGCCGCAGCGGCCGATCGACAAGCCGTTTCTCATGCCGATTGAAGACGTGTTTACCATCAGTGGCCGTGGGACGGTCGTCACGGGGCGGTGCGAGCGGGGCATTGTGAAAGTGGGCGATGAAATCGAGATTGTGGGGCTTCGGCCGACGCAGACCACGATCGTGACGGGCGTGGAGATGTTCCGCAAGGTGCTCGATGAGGGGCAGGCGGGAGACAACGTAGGGGTGTTGTTGCGCGGCACGAAGAAAGAAGACGTTGAGCGGGGGATGGTGTTGTGTAAAGCGAAGACCATCACGCCGCATACGAAGTTCAAGGCAGAGATTTATGTGTTGACGAAAGAAGAAGGCGGGCGGCACACGCCGTTTTTCAATGGGTATCGGCCGCAGTTCTACTTCCGGACGACGGATGTGACGGGGATCGTGCAGTTGAATCCGGGGGTGGAGATGGTGATGCCGGGGGACAATGT
>JANPKE010000545.1:0-3197 GCA_031425875.1 Nitrospirota bacterium | reverse complement strand
CGGCACGCCCAGGACTAGTTCGGCCGGTGAGAAGACTGGTCTTGCTGGGCAGACATCGAAGAGGGCTTTGACGCACGACCACATTGCGCAGCTGGCCTATGAATTATATGAACAACGTGGCCGGCAAGAAGGCGGGGCTTTGGAAGACTGGCTGAATGCGGAACTGCAACTGATTGGCGTAGTTGGTCAATCATGACAGATACCCGTGAGTATGAAATGTCCACTTCTATGACAACAAGGAGATAAGGCCATGAACACAATCTTACGCTGGGATCCGATGAGCAGAACTCGATGGAATCCTTTCAAGGATCAGGATGAATTGGAAAGCCGCTTGGCGACACTGTTTGCCGGCCGGGAGGCGACGAGCAATGGGGGAAAGGAAGCCCTGACGGTGACCCAATGGTCGCCTCTGGTGGACATTACGGAGGATGAGAAGGAATATCTCATCAAGGCCGAATTGCCGGACATGAAGAAAGAGGACGTGCGCCTCACGGTAGAGGATAATGTCCTGGCGATTTCAGGCGAGCGGAAATTCGAGAAGGAAGAAAAGAGCAAGAAGTATCACCGGGTCGAACGTGCCTACGGGAGCTTTGTGCGCAGTTTTTCACTTCCGGAGGATGCGGATGGGAGCAAGGTGACCGCGGACTTCAAAGACGGGATGCTTCACGTGCATCTTCAAAAATCCGTACAAGCGAAGCCGAAAGCCATTGAGATTCAGGTTGGCTAGTGTTGCCTTGATCAAGGGACGGGGCATCAGGGAAGGCGTTCTTACGCTTGCGCGATGATGGAGTCTTCCTGATGCTCCGCGTACGCCGTCGATGATCACAATGGATCCCAGGTGGTGATTTCGAATCGCGTAACTCGGCCTTCCGTTTGGCCCTGGTCTTGTGCGGTGGTTCCTAGATCTTTTTCCCCATTCAATGGAGCCGTCTTTTCCTCCTCTCCCCCTTGACAGATATGAAACCTCGCTGCTGATACTGAGAGCCGTCATCCCCAGAAATGTGTTAAACCTGTGGATAACCATAGGATTGTCGGTGCAATCACTGGTATCAGCGAGGACTGATGGAATCATGTCAAGACAATTTCCTAGGAATATGCAAGAAAGCAAGGAACCTCTACCAGAACCACTATTACTTGTGGCTTGGTCAATATGGGGCGGATGCCTAAAAAGTAGGCGATTTGATGAATACACACGCCATTTGCACCATCTTTTCAAAATATAGAGACTTGTTCACAAGGTTATCCACAGAAGGTGGGGAATGAGAATTCTCATGCCACGCTCATCCTAAAGGCATAGTTTTTGGTCAAGTATCTGAAATTATTAGCTGACTGAATAAGTGATGTGCCGGCCGTACTTTGTATGCCCGTTTTGATGCCTGATGGATAGATGCGTTCGAGGATGGGCGCCATTGCGAGCTGAACGGATTTTTACGATTTGAGCACGATACTGGTGGGTTTTTCCATAACCTTTTCAAGCATAAGGTGGGGCATTGCCCAGCTTCCACTTGATACTGCAGCCAATGCTGGGTCTCTGGGTGCCGTCGACCGGCTCGCCGGCGAGCACTGCCTGGATGGCGGAGCGGAGATCGCGGCCGGTGACCGGCTTGTTGTTGCCGGGTCGGCTCTCATCGAGTTGTCCATGGTAGGCCAGTCGACGATCTCGATCAAAAAGATAGAATTCTGGAGTGCAGGCAGCGCGATAGGCCTTCGCGACCTCCTGTGTCTCGTCGTGACAGAATGGAAAGGTCAAGCCCAGGCGTACGGCCATTTCTTTGAGGTGCGGCGGTGCATCATCGGGATAGCTGATCGCGTCATTGCTGCTGATGGCAATGATACCTAAGCTCGTGTCGCGATAGTCGCGTCCGAGTCGGGCAAGCTCCTGCTCGACGTGCACCACATAAGGGCAGTGCCTGCAGATGAACATGACCAGCAGCCCGGTCTTGGCGGCGAACGAGTCGAGGGAATATCGTTGCCCACTCACCACGTCGTGCAAGACGAACGGGAGTGCTATGGTACCAAGTGGGAGCATGGGTGAAGTCTTAGCCATGAGATCCTGTCTCGCTGGGTCTGTCAGAGAGAAGATGCCGCATGTTGTCGGCTGGGTCAAGTAGCAGTGCGACGGCCGCGTTTCTTGCGTCATCGTTGAAGGGCCGCTATGCTGCCATCCATCACTTGGCTGTGTGGGCAAGCCATGACCGAGATGAGTTCTTCTGTCGATGAGCTGAAAGGAGGTCGTGCATGCTAATTGCCTGGCTGTTAGTGCTGTTGTTGGGGTTTCCGGCTATGACGCTGGCGCATGATGAGACGAAGCCCGAGACGCCGACCCTCACGGTCAGTGAAACCGGGACGGTGACGCACGCGCCGGATACGGCTTTTGTGACGTTCGGCTTGGAGACTGCCGGAAAATCACTCGCCGAGGCGCAGAAGCGGAACAGCGCCGTCATGAGCAAAGTCATGGACCGGCTACGAGATTTGCAGATCGACAAGGAACGTATCCAAACCTCCTCCTTTACGGTCTCCCCGCAATATCGACCGCCATCTAACCGTCCCGCTGATGTGCCGTCTGCTTCTCCTGAAATTATCGGCTACGTCGTCAGTAATATGGTGACGGTGGAAATCCGTGTCCTCGACAGAGTCGGCACGGTGATCGAAGAAGTGTTGAAGGCCGGCGCGAATAGCTTTCAGGGGTTGCACTGGGGGTTGCGCGAGGAACAATGGGTACGTTTGAGTGCATTGAAACAGGCTGCTGCCAAGGCGCACGAGAAAGCGGCAGTGCTGAGCGAGGCGCTGCATGTGAAACTCGTGCGGGCGCTATCCATTCATGAGGGTGGCCATATGGTCAGGCCCGCCGCTGCTATGGCACGCATGGCGATGGAGTCGGGCGCAGGTGATGTGCCGATCTCATCGGGAGAACTGAAGGTCGAGGCAACGGTAACGCTGGTCTACGAAATCGCTCCGAATTGAAGTGCGACTCTTCCTTGCAGGAGTATGAACGAAGTCGTCGCCATGCTTTTCAGCACGGGCCAGTGCTCCACTTTCGCGACGATTTTTCGGTGGGCGGTTTCAAGTTCCAAGTGCAACGGGTGGATAATGGCGCAGCTGCGCATAGACTTCCAGGGGCGTCGCAAAGTCGAGACATTTTCTTGGGCGCGTGTTCAGGCGATGCGCGATGGCGTTCAACTCGCGCTGCGTGTATC
>JANPKE010000544.1:0-1525 GCA_031425875.1 Nitrospirota bacterium | reverse complement strand
AAGTTGTGGGTCGCACGAAGAGAGAGGTGTAGAAACCGCCCAGCCATCGCGCTATAGTGGTGATATGCGTCTAACGTCTTGCAAGTCATGGTGGGTAATGGCGATCGGGCTGATCGCGGCCTGCTCCTCGCAACGAGTGATTCCTGAAGCCCTGGATCCTCTGGTCGACCGAGCGATCATGTTTCGTGAAGTTGTGGCCGCCCCTGATTCATACCAGGGCAAGATTGTGGTGTTCGGGGGCGAGGTCCTGAAGGCGAAACGACTCAAGGAAGGAACGCAGATCGAGCTGTTGCAGTTACCGCTTGATAAAGGGGAGCGACCAATTCATGACCGCCAACAATCGCAGGGGCGATTTCTCGTGATCCAGCAGGAGTTTCTCGACCCCGCGACGGTTGTCGAGGGGACAAAGATGACGATTGTCGGAGAACTGTCGAAGTCAAAGGTCGAACACCTCGACGATGTTGAATATCGATACCCGGTGTTGATCGTGAAGCATCTTCATGCCTGGCCGGCTCAATCCTCTGACCATGGCAATGCCTATCCCTACCCCCGATTTTCGATCGGGATCGGTGGCAGCAGTGGTGGAAGAATCGGTGGAGGTGGAGGGTTCGGGATCGGATTCTAATTCGCCGGGAGACATGCAGTGTCCGTGGACTTGAAAGACGAAGGCCTGCCATCGACTGGACCAGTTCTTCCTCAGAGGCTATTTTTCACACTCCTGTAAATGTTCTTGTAGATACGTGGTCCGTATCGACCGACTGCTCCTACGAGCTTGGTCTCGTGGTTTTGGCATGTTTAGGTCAAGGAGGTACGGCGTTGCCTACTTGCGTGTGCCGAATGGAGCATGATATGCAAGCATATGTGAGAATTGCCAAGGCCGTCACGAGGAGAAGGAGATGATCAGATGAAACAGACACGGCAGACTCTGAAACGGAAGGAGAGGGTCACGTTGTCTCTCTCTGCCGATATGGTTGAACGGTTGCGAACCGTGGTGTATTGGAGCCATAAACTGTCTCTGTCGGGTGTCGTCGTATCGGCGGTACTATCCGCGCTCGCCAAGTTGGAGAAGGGTAAGCGGTTTAAGAAGCGAAGAGGGAAACTCGCTGTCGGCCGGCCGCGCAAAGACCAATCGTCCTGACGGCGGTTCTCGATTGAGGGCGCACAGCTTTGTGAAGACTAGGGAGGGGAAACAGAGAAGCCTACTTCGGGAATTCCAAAGCGGTGTAGACTGATGAATCATGCCCCGATTCAAGCGAAGCCTGTTAGTTCTTCTGCTGCTCATCTTTTGTGTGGGTTGTGATCAACTCACGAAAGATGTCGCCCACCAATACTTGGCCCTCCAGCCGCCGCAATCATGGTTCTATGATGCGGTTCGCCTCCAATATGCTGAGAACGCCGGGGCTTTTCTGAGTCTCGGCGGAGATCTCTCCGAAGGGTTCCGCGTCTTTCTCTTCCAGGTATTCCCTGCCTTGTGCCTTGTGCCTCGTCGCCTTGGCGATGGTTCTCTTTGCTCAACAGATACCGT
>JANPKE010000543.1:0-3608 GCA_031425875.1 Nitrospirota bacterium | reverse complement strand
CTAGAAACCGGACCGTCCCATATCTCTGGAACAAGCCAACGGAATACGAGACGGCACAATGCGCGGGAAGGGGATAAGATAGAATCAGTACAGAAGGCACGGCAGCCTCGTATGGAGGCTCATACTAGGAGCGTTCCTGGGCAGGGTGCAAGTTGGGAGTGGTACGCACACCCTCATTCTGGACGTACGCCGAGGCTCATCCTTGCATTACGCCAAAGGAGTTGGATGGTATCAGCGATGCTCACTTGCCCCGCTTCGTTTTCCGCCACTCCCACAGCGGCACTGGTTCAGGATCGGCCCATAACCCGCGCCCTGCCTCTATTGCCTCTGTTTCTAGTGTAGGGTTTCCGCCTGATGTAGGCTTCTACGAGCAATTCCACGCTCGATGATACCCGGCTGCTTTAGCTTCCGTCTCCGTCTTAAACTCTACCCGAGTGTCTTGATCAATCTGCCCGTAGCCTAGACAGCTAGGTCGGTGATAGAGGTGGTTGTGTCGATTGCCGATAATTACAGTATGACGCTTTGAAGGTTTTCGACTAGAGGCAGAGTCAAAGTCAACGCTCTTTGGGCTTCGCTTCGCTTTGCGGTACTCCCACGGTGGGACGGGTTCTTTATCAATCCATAAGCCTTTGTTCTTCATCCGTGCCCACTGTTCTGATGCCTCAAGGTCAGTATCCTGCGGCGCATATTCCCGATACCACCAGCACCAACCGTCTTTGACGAGTTCATGATTCAGGATGTTGCCATTCGGGAGGACCACCTTGGCAACCGTCCGGCCATATCGGCCCTTCTCGATGGGACGAACGGTGACAGTGTGACCGAAAGCTAGATCAGATGTTGCTTTCTTCGCTCGTTGACCGAACGCTTGGCCTTTCTCGGGGCAGTCAATCCCGATGAGCCGGACTGACTCAGCACGTCCATCGTGCATGACCTTGAGAGAATCACCATCTGTGACACCTACGACTTGGCCGGAGAAGTCTGCAATTGCATAGCTCGCAAAGGACAGGAGAATAGAGGTAATGACAAACGTGGTTCTAAAGCGAACCATCTTTCAACTTTTCCCGTTGTCTATTCTGTACATCCGCTCGAATTTGGTGTCCGTCATCGTGAGATAAATAAGCCCCTCAATAAACGAGAGAATGAGAGGAACGAAGGTCCAACAAAAGAGCAGGTACAGGACTCCTAGAATAACGTCACCTAGATAGAACTTATGTATCCCAAATGCTCCTAGAAAAATGGCGAACAGTGCTGCTACGACACGATTTCGACCCGATAGCGTCCCAACCGCCCCAGCCCCTTGACGGACACCGCACTTGGTGCAGATTTCGGCCCTAGCCCGAATGACGCTGCCGCATTCTAGACAATATTTCTCGTCCAATCCTTTTGTTCTTACCTCACTCGGTCGGGTAGTGGGAGGATTGCGTAAACCAAGAGGGCAGTGGCGCAGCATGTAGTTACCCAGTGATCACGGCGCACCGAATAAGACTAGACATCGATGAGCTTACGGGCTTACATCGACGAGTACTACCCCTTCTTTGGCAGGAATAACACCCCAGTCTGAGGCACTTCTCTCTACAGGTAAGTTTACTGTGAGGACAGGGGAAGGTTAGTTGTTAGTGCGTCGTTCCCCGGGTCATCCTCGCCCCCATCTCAATGATCCGTCCGACCTGCTCCATCAATTCTAGAGACTGCTTCGAGTCCATCCCGTGTTTATTCAAGACAGCTAGAATATCGTCAATGACTCGGTTTTCGGTCTCTGACAGGACGTACGGGGATGGGAACACGGTCTCAGGAATCTTGGCGCGAGGGTTCTGTTTCCGTAGCTCAGCGATCACGTCAAACAAGTCCTGCTTCGTACACATCCCTTTGCGTTCTAGGACTTCGACAATAGCCGCAATCTCCCACATGTTGGAGATGGTCGCTTCCTCAAGCGACATCGTTTGACGTTTAGGCCGGTCGCTGCTCATTGGACTTACATACCTTCCCTGTTAGAGGCGATGAGAGACACGATACCGTCGCACAATCGCAAACATCGATACCACTGGCATCTAAATCGTTGTCTGTCTCAAGCCCAAGGCTCGTGGCCGTTAACGGGGTGGCAACACTTAACTGCACTACTCGTTAGTAGCAAAAACCCACCTTTCGAGGAATCGCTAAAGGATTCACCGTGACTTACAAAGTGACTCTATAGACCTACACGTAAAAACGTCGTCTTGTCTCTGATGGGTGGCTCCTCACTGTTTCATCTCACACAGGAACCAGGAACAATGAACGCTCGGTGCGCAACTATAGCTGTTTCTGTGGTGGCGTGGAGTGGCGTGTTGCTGGTGGCCACCTATCGGTCACACACCTCGGCGGTATTCGGGCAGTATAGCTGGGGCCAGGTCACGCTGCTGAGCTTCCTGCTGTACACCGCCGTGATGGCCGAGCACCTGGCCAAAGACATTGTGAGTTATTGGATCATGCAGTCTTTCGTACACTGGTGGGCCAGTCAGAGGGAAGAGATTATGAGCCGCGCTAGGTCGAGAGCGATCGAGATCAACGGCTTCGTGAGGAAGTTGGCCTCGACCCTTTCGGAAGGGAAGTCCTACTTAGGGGGTCTCTTCCTGTCGTGCAAGCGACTGACCCGCAGTCTCAGGTCCAGTGGGTCTCACCCCTGATGAAACTGAATGAATCGCGAGTCTCGTGCTGACACACGACGGCGTCCGAGGGGGAAGAGCGTCGTTTCCTCGACCGACCATACTTCACGTTTGAGACGATCCGTACTCATAATCCCTTCATACGCGCTCGAATGTATGTGCCGAGACGCACCTGCGTCCTCTCGTCCATCACCAGCGTCTCAAGCCCGAACTCCTCGCCCCTGACCCATCGCACAATCCCCGCTGCCACTGAAATGGGCTTGTTCGTCGGCAGCGTCATTCGCAGCGAGCACACATCCCCGTGTTCCAACGGGAGATTGCCGGAGAGTCGCCAGCCCATCGGTGAGAGATTCCAGACAATGCCCTCCCCCTCGCGGAACCAATGTTCATAGATTACGGGACACAAGACAGGAAACCGATGGTACGGGCGGATGACAAAGGGCATGGAAAGACCCCACGGTGAACGTGGCGTATTGTAGGAGGGGCATGGCTTGATGCACAAGGCAGAGCACCCCGCTCATTCGAGGGGGGTTCTTGCAGGCAGAGACAAGCTCGATCGTCGGCGAGCCGCGTGTACTCATCGGCATTATGCTCGATGACGCCTACCGAACAGAACACTTAGTGGTACGGTGGCTAGGCGTGCGTTCTGGTCTTGGGAAGGGTCGGAAACCACGGGATACGGCTGGTATCGGGAGGCTGCTTCGTGGGCTTCTTGTTGACCCCTTTGAAGCCGCCTAGATTTTTGAGGGCCTTGCCTTTGCGCTTGGCCAGGCGACGAGGTTTGGAGTGCTTGGTAGGCATGCTTCAAGTATATCATTCAGTAAAATCGGCATTGCCGAGAGGATGACAGACCCGCCGAAGGGTGGACGAAGCTAGGTCCTGGAAAGGCTCTTCAACGCTACCTGTCTGGCCCCTCTCAATCAGGGGGGCGGCGCCGGATCATCTCAAGGTAGCCATGACGATCGGCTA
>JANPKE010000542.1:0-2844 GCA_031425875.1 Nitrospirota bacterium | reverse complement strand
ACAGCTCACGCAAGCCTGTTCGGCCCTGCCATCGCGAGGCACGATCGGTCAGATGGTCACAGCTTGTCGAGCACTCATTGAGCGGCACCTGCGTCGGCCGGATGCAGCCGTATCAACTACCGACGAGAGTCCGCTTGCTCGCCACGCGATGACATGGGATGTGATCGACCGTATCTGGACGACGCTCATGGACTTGGAGCCGCTCAACGAGGAGATGACCTGGGCCGAATTTGTTGAGCTGCTGACTCATACCTTCGAGCGCACGACGATCCCTCTCCACGATGGTTCATCTCAGGGCGTGATGGTATGCGACGTGATGGCGGCCCGCGGAGTGCCGTTCAAAGTCCTGTTCGTCCTCGGGCTGAACGAAAAAGTGTTTCCGCGCTATATTCGCGAAGATGCGTTTCTGCGCGATCGTCATCGGCGCGTGCTCGACGCCACCCTTGGATTTAAGATCGAGGAGAAACTGACGGCCTACGGAGAAGAGACCTTGCTCTTCCGCCTATGTTGTCAGGCTGCCACTCAGCGACTCTACCTGTCCTATCAACGGGCCGATGAATCTGGCCGCATGCTGGCCGCCTCTCCGTCTCTCGGAGACGCGCGCCGTCGGTTCGGCCAGGATGAGCAGCCGATCGATGTGGTGCCTCGTCGTCTGACGGATCGAGTCTCACAACAGCCAACGATTACACTATTCCTGCCGCCGGCTGAACTGACTCAGTGGGTGGCCATGAACGGGCAAGACCCGACCGATCTGGTACGGGCGCTCGGGCGTGATGCGGAGACGTTCCACCATGCAGCGACGGCGCTCGAGCGAATCGAAGAAGACGGCGCGGCGCTGAATCTCTTTGATGGGATGACGGGGACGGTCGAATCTCATTGGGTGCGACTCATCGAACGGGGTCTTGCCCCGACGCCACTCGAACGGTATGCGCGCTGTCCGTTCCAATATTTTTCCACAGATGTGCTGCGACTTGAGCCGAGCCGGGTTGCAATGTCGCAGGAGCCAGACGCGGCGCTGGTTGGGACGCTCTGCCACGCCGCATTGCGTCGTTGCTATGCACAGCTCGTGCAGGTCGGGTGGCCGACTGAACGGGTGGCGACCGACAGGGTAGCCCAGGCGATCCGCGCATCAGTGGAACAGGCGGCGGCAGAATTGGAATCTCAGCATCGGACAGGTCACTATCTGCTGTGGGAACTGGCAAAGGAACTGATTGCGACACTAGTGAACGCGGCGGTCAAGGCGGACGAGGAAGAACAGGCCGATCATCCGTATCAGCCTATTGCGTTTGAAGTGGACGGTGAAGGGACGATTCCTGGAGTCCTCGAGGAGGGATTGTTGAAGATCCGTGGTCGCATCGATCGTCTCGATCGGAACCGGACCTCCGGCACGGTGCGCGTACTCGATTACAAGTTCAAAGTTGGCTCAGCGATGAAACCGGAAGACCGGAATTTGACCCAGTCGGCGGTCCGTGGGTATCGGCTGCAGCCACCGCTCTATAGCTGTCTCACTGTTCCTGGCCAGCCTACTCCGAGCCAGGTGCAGTTCCTGTTTCTCGCTCCTCAGTGGTCACCGACGATCAGTCGTTCGAGTTTTGAGACGATGTCGTGGTCCTCCGATACCGGGGCGCTGATCCAGAACACGATGAGAACGCTCGTGGACGGCATCCGTACCGGACGCTTTTTCATTCTTCCAGACGGCTATTGCGATAGCTGTGACTTTCGCATGGCTTGTCGGCGAGAACATGCGCCGACGTGGTGGAGAGCCCATCGTGCGGCCGAGCCGAAAGCGTTGAAGATGCTTCGTACACAGAAAATTGCCGATGAGTAACGATCTCCTGATACCGGATCGTATGGCGCGCGAGTCGGCCGAAACGACATTCGATCGCAATGTTGTTGTTGTGGCAGGGGCAGGGACAGGCAAGACGACGTTGCTCGTGAATCGTCTCGTGTATCTGCTAATGAAGGAACCCGCTCCGGTCTTGATCACGCAGGTCGTCGCCTTGACCTTCACCAACAAGGCGGCGACTGAAATGAAAGTCCGACTGCGCGAGCGACTTGTTGTGCTTGCTCGCCCGGAGACCGACCCGGTGCGATCGGGCGATGGAGGGGCTGTCTCGCGGGAGAATCTGCGAGATCGCTATGGGCTCAGCGCTGATGCGATTGCCTCGCGTGCGCAAGCAGCACTCAACGATCTCGAAAAGGCCCAGATTGGCACGCTTCATAGTTTCGCCGCACACTTGTTGCGACTCCACCCGCTAGAGAGCGGAGTCGATCCCGATTTTAAGGAAGACGACGGCTTACGATTTGAAGAACAATTCACTGCAGCGTGGGATTGCTGGCTCGACCAGGAATTGAGCCGAGCCGGACAACAACATCGCCTCTGGCGATCAGTCTTGTCATCGACCACTCTTGAAACGGTCAGAACGTTGGCCCGGTCCTTGTGCAGCGAATTGATCGACCTCGGCATGCTGCAGCAACAACTCGCATCGACAGCAGTGCCACCGGTTGTCTTGAGTTGGATACACCATATGGCAGACCGGGCGGAGCAACTTTTGAAGATATACGATCGACCAAAGCGCCGCAAGGTTGAGCAGATGCTCGCCGCCGCCGCGTCGTTAATGCGCCTCATGGCAGACAATGGGTTACCAGGCCGGCAAGGCCTGGCGATGGAAGAGCGAGAATGGTTCGGCAAGGATCTCGGGAGCGCCGTGGGTGGATGGGAGAAAGGTGATTTCAAAGAGGCGGCCGCGCTCATCCAGGCGGCGCAACAGCTTCTGGCGGTCGACCATGCATTCTTGAACGATCTTGTGACGCTGCTCATACCGTTGGTGCGGAACATTCGTG
>JANPKE010000541.1:0-4739 GCA_031425875.1 Nitrospirota bacterium | reverse complement strand
GAGCAAAGTATTCCTGATGATAAGACTCCGCCTCATACCACTGACTTACTGATACGACCTGCGTGACGATGGGCGCATCGTAGAGTCTTTCGGTCGTCAGAGATTTAACAAGATCCTCGGCAACCTGCTGCTGCTCCGGAGACATGTAGAAAATGGCTGATCTATATTGGGTGCCTGTATCGTGTCCTTGCCGATTGAGGGTCGTGGGATCGTGAATGATAAAAAATATTTCGAGGAGTTCCTTATAGGTGATCACGCGGGGATCAAAGGCAATTCGTACCGCTTCGGCATGGCCTGTCTGCCCCCCACACACTGCTTCATAACTTGGGTGACCTAGGTTACCCCCGATATAACCTGACTCGACCGATTCCACCCCCCTGACCTGGTCAAAGACAGCCTCAAGGCACCAAAAACAGCCGCCTGCAAGAATAGCGACTTCCTGCTGAGGTAAGATTGATTGCGATTCGATGCCCATTGTGTGATCGGTCGAGTGGATGACAAGATTCTTACTGCAGGCGAAGACTGCCTACTCCTCATCTTCCTCAATATCCTCAATCCCTTCATAGCTCATTTCAGGAAAAGCCGCCGACGCCTTTTCACAGGCGGTTTCAATCATCTCTTCCGCATCTTCCGCCGAATCGGCATCGACCAAGAACTTCACGGTGATTGCATACCTCTGTTCCACCCCCAACTCCTTTCTCTATCCTCATGCCATGATTTTTCTACTGGGACTTCAGTCTCGCTGTACTTTCCGACAGTTACAGTAGCCATGTCAACCGTGTTCAGGGTCAGGATAACGTCTGCACAACGCATACAACTATACTGTAGAGCGGGAGAACGACGAGATCTTATGGGACAAATTTTCAGGTAATTCTTAAGAGAGATGGCGTGTGCAGGCTGAAGCGACTGAAGAAGAAGTTACTCGTCCTGTTCAAGTTCGGAAAGTATCGTCTTGAGCTTCGCTAACTCTTCTGGACTGATACGAGAAAACGCGATCCCAAAAGTATTGCCATCGACCCAACGCACCGTGGCTTCGTCAATCCTCAACGGCCAATCCAGGCCTGGAATATGGAGTCGGCATTCGAGCTTGGCCCCTTGCATCACTTTGGTATCGCTTTCGATCTTACAACCGCCGGTCGAAATATCCAGAGTTCGTCCCTGCCCCTCCTGCTTTTGCCCCGAGAAGGTGCTGCGAAATTGGGTGGTGAATCTCGGCTGGACCCGCCGATCCGCTGGCAGAGGTTTGGCCGGAGTCTGATCAGAGGCTTTTGACTTGAAGAGTGAACTGAGTTTCTTCAAAGATGAAATCCTTCGCTCAATCTCATCATGTGGGAGCACTCCAGCCGACCGTTTCGAACTCTAGCAAAGAACTGGTCCTCTTCGCGAATCGACCTCTTCATGAAACATCCTACTTCTTGGTGGAAAGAAGCATGTGGCCGCGGCGGTTCTGTTGATAGCAGGACTCATCCCGATCAAAGCAAAAGGGACGCTCCTTTCCATATGAGACAATCGCCACCTGCTTGGGATTTGCCCCGACTTCCGCCAAATAGCTCCGAGCAGCCTTGGCGCGTTTGTCGCCCAACACCATGTTGTAATCGGTCGTGCCTCGCTCGTCACAGTGCCCTTCAATCTTCAGCGTGGCGCCTGGATGGTCCTTAAGATACGCCGCGTCGTGGTTGAGCGCTTCCATGCCGGGCTCCGACAAGGTCCACTGGTCATACCCAAAGAACACATCCTGCAACCCCGCCTCCACGGCAGCCTTTTCTTCTTGTGTCAATTCCGCACGCTGATGCGCGCTGTGCCCAGACGGGTTCATTGAGGTCGAGTATCCGCCTTGCCCAAGTCGCTCCTCTGACGGATTACGGGAGAACCCGTTCAATTCACCGCTGGGACCTCCTCTTGACATGTTTGGGAGCTTCGAACTCCCGCTTCCAGCGCCACCTTCACCGTCAGACTTGAGCCATTTCGTATTACAGCCCTGGTTTGACAACAAAATTAATCCCATCGCCACCACCGCTCCCGACTTCGCAATTACTCTATTCATGCCCTTCCCCTCCATATGACATCCCGATCCAGCGGCTCAATCGATTCAGTGGTAATTAATGTTGTAATGATGACCTTGCGTGAGGCTCGTCGGTTGCCTTCTGCACACAAAACAAATATAGCACCGCTGTTGAAAAGGGATACTTTAGCAAGAGCCTAGCCGATGAATGACAGGATGCCTAATAAATTCAAAAATTTTGCCGGGCGACGGGGGTATTCTCTGGCTGGCTAGAGCACCGAAATTAGATCAGTAAGAAAACGAGAAACACGAGGAGGAGAAAGAGGCCGATCAAGCACCACTGCTCGCTTAAACTGACAGGCCCCTCTCTTCCTTAGCGATACCCTTTCCGATCAGACCAACGGATCGGTTGCAATACCGCTCCCAAGCCAGCCATCGCACAGATAAACAACAGCATGGCTAGTGCAATCACGAGGAAAAATGCTGCTCTCATGTCGTGCATAACGGGGATCATAGTACCTCCCTCTGCTTGCTCGATTCATTGACTGCGCCATCCACATTCACAAACCCAGGGACTCGCCGGGTCCATCTTCTCAAGTGGTCTTCCGCAACAGGGGCATTCTCTGGTCCAAGCACACCGCTTCTTCTGTTCAGAGTATACCGCTCCAAACGTTGCCCGTGTTCTATATCGGCTAAACCATGGCACGGGATAACCTCGTTTACGCATAGATGTCATGGTAGATGAAATTCCATCACGGTTCTATCCAGCTTTTGTGGAATGGCCAGCAAAACTCGCATAACCCTAACTCATTGGAAATACCTGGAGATATGATCAATTGCCTAGTACATCCCAGCCAAAATTGAGGCTCCAACCCACTGATTCGACGTGTTAATCTAAGCGATTCAGCCACCAATAGCGTACCTACTAGGAAGGCTACACAGGCAGATAAATGAAAAGCAAGGTGAGAATGACGCCCGCTACGACTATCGGAAACGTTACGGCTGTCAGGAATGAACGGTGGGAAAATCGGCAGGCCAGCACGCTTCGATCAGGACGGCACTCTGCTCAGGAGACGTGTTCCTCCAAATCCTGGAAGATTCGGGTCTTTCCTTCTCCTCACGTCTTGTCCAGGCCACGTTCTAAAACAACGGCTTCTTCCCGCCGGCTTTGATGATGGCGTGGCGAAAGGCTTTCAAAAGGCTGTCTACAGATGCCATATCACAGACGGGGATGTAGATTTCTCCCTTCCTTTCTGCAGGTTTGTCTTTGGGCGCGTGATCCTCATAGACAAGCTCCTCAAGGCTCGTCACGGCCAATTTTCCGGTTTTTAGTTCATGCATGGGCTTGCCTGATATCGCGAGAGACGCCAGCCATTCGCTCACACACGCCCCCCGCGCACAACGCAATCGAACTCCATAGAGGTTGGCATTTTCACCCTCCTGCTCGGAACTCACGCTTGGAGACAGAGCGGTCACGTCGAACTCCTGAATCCTTTCTACGGGTGATTGAAGCCCGAATATGCCGCTTAACTTCCTATGTTCATTGAGACGTGTCACAATTTTGAGAGCTGATGGAGGTGTCACTACCACATCGACCTTCGCCATTCTATCCATATGCCAGAGGGATCCGTCCTTGGCGATCATCCGTTGCAAACCACTGTGCATTGTTCCACATGCTTCCCATGTATCTTTGATAAATGCGACCGTCTCCTCCAGCGAGGGTCCGTCTGTACCGGGTGCATCATTCGATATCGCCCATGCACTCGACAGACTCATCATCAGGACGAAGATATAGATACCTAGTCTCCCAACCTGGAACTTCGTCATCATTATTCCACCCAATAAAGCTGTGCCACGAAAAGCATCCTGAATCTATTCTTAATCTGACCAATATTCAGAAGAGTTCTCAACTCCTGTTTGCAAACGCAGCCTACGCGGGAATGACTTTCGTCCAAGTCCAATGCAGCAGTCGCACTCACAGAGGATAGGCCCTGTTAGAATCGATATTCAGCATGACCGAACCTGATCTGCACTCCATTCAGTGCCTGGATGGTCTTACCAAGACTGGGCAACAAGAAATCGATCTCAACCATAACTTAGCTCGTGCGCTGCTTCGGTAAGGAGCAAACCTGGTTTCCGTGAAACAAAGAGATGGGGCACAGCTCGATCATGATATCGGCAGACTCGACGAATCCGTCTCCTTGCTCTGGGTTAGGGGCTTGCAGCCCCCGCACAATCAACGTGGCAGGGCAACTCGGGAAGATCCGGTAACTTGTTGAAGTATTGGCGCGCCCGGCAGGAATTGAACCAGCGACCTACGGGTTCGAAGTCACATCCGAGCGATCCAGAAACTTCTGAAACAGAAGTAAAACCAGACGTTACACAGGCAGAAGAGTGAAAATCAAGGCAAGATTTCCGCAGCCACGCAACCTCGGCGCAACCAGATTTTGGACACCCTCTTTTGTTGAAACCTAGGCATGATGGCATATTCCGTCTACTTAGGTTCAATCTTCAGCGCCTTTAAATAATTCGCCGCTATCTGCTGCTTGGTTTTGCTGAAATCTAGCCAGGGGTCTTTTCTCTGTTTCTCTAGGCGCTGTTGCACAGCGTCGATGGTGAAGCTGGATAGCTTTAACTGGCCGGTAAGTTCTTGCCACGCTAAAGGGGTCGAAACTGTAGCGCCTTCACGCGCCCTGGCTGAATAGGGCGCAACAGCCGTAGAGGTCACATCGTTCCT
>JANPKE010000540.1:0-6598 GCA_031425875.1 Nitrospirota bacterium | reverse complement strand
CTCCGCCGCCAGAATCTGTTTCCGTGCCTCTTTTCCAATGATCGCCTGAAAATCCCGGATCATCATGGGATAGGGATGCGCGCCTAAGACTGACCCAAGAATGTAATGGGTCGTGCGCACGTTCGTGGTCCAGTCGCGCATCGCTTCGCTAATGGCATCTTTCAACGTCCGGCTGCCGGCGTCGACACCGGTCACCTTCGCGCCAAGTAACCGCATGCGGAAGACATTCAATGCCTGGCGTTGCATATCCTCTGTACCCATATAAACTTCACATTCCAGGCCAAACATCGCAGCTGCCGTCGCGGTGGCGACACCATGCTGACCAGCTCCAGTCTCAGCAATGATTCGCCGCTTTTTCATGCGCATGGCCAGCAACACTTGGCCGATGGCATTGTTGATCTTATGTGCGCCGGTGTGGCACAGGTCTTCCCGTTTCAGATAAATCTTTGCGCCGCCCAACTTCTTGGTCAGCCGATCCGCACGATAGAGACTGGTTGGACGCCCGACATACTGCTTGAGGTAGTAGGCAAGGTCTGCTTGAAATCGACGGTCCTTCTTCGCCTTGACATACTCCGCTTCCAACTCGAGGAGCGCCGGCATGAGGGTCTCCGGCACATAGCGCCCCCCATAGGGGCCGAATCGACCATGGCTATCTGGGAGCATCGACATGTGAACGTATCCTCCTGAATAAATCGATAGCAGTATAATCGTGCTTATTCGACTGGAACAAGCCTGGCCGCTTGAATAAACGCCTTCACCTTGTTTGGATCCTTCTTGCCGGGACTCTGCTCCACCCCACTGCTCACATCGACTCCGTAGGGACGCACCTGAGCAATTGCCTCAGCCACATTAGTCGGCGTGAGTCCTCCCGCCAAGATGATGGGTGTCGAGCGAGCGGCATCCTGCGCTAAGGTCCAGTCAACCGTCTTCCCGGTCCCGCCATAGGACTGGTCCGAAAATGCATCGATGAGAAACCCGCGCACGTTGGCCCGCCCTTGGAATTCTGCCAGGGCGAGAAATGTTCCCCGGTCCTTCAGCCGAAGGGCTTTCAGAACCGGACGGCCGAGATTCTGACAATAGAGAGCTGATTCATCTCCATGGAGTTGAGTCAAGGCAAAGCCACATTCGTCCATGAGTGCTCGGACCCTCTCGGCCTCTTCGTTGACAAACACCCCCACCGGGAACACAAAAGGCGGAAGACCGGCTATGATGGATCTCGCTACTGTCGGCTCTACCCAACGTGGGCTTTTGCGGTACATGACAAACCCCAAGGCATCCGCACCGGCCTTGACTGCAACGGCCGCGTCTTCGACATTGGTAATCCCGCAGATTTTAATCTTCATACTGACTGATTTAGGCGGCCCCTTCACCGCGAGCAGCCAGGCCGAGTAACTCTCGGACTTTGTCCCCTGTGTGCTCGGCACGAATGAGAGATTCTCCGATCAACATGGCATGAACTCCGGCCTCGGTCAGCCTTGTCACAGCACCGCGATCATGAATTCCACTTTCGCTAATGATCAGCTTGTCGGGCGGGATCCGTTTTGCCAGACGAAACGTTACATTGAGATCCGTCGTGAACGTTTTGAGGTCTCGATTGTTGATCCCGATCATCCTCGCAGTGGGAATCCACTCTAAAACCGTATCCAGTTCCCGCTCATGGTGCGTCTCGAACAGACTGTCCATCCCCAGCTCCGTCGCTAAGGCATGGAAATCGATCAGTTGCCGTCGTTCTAATGCTGCCACGATGAGCAAAATGGCATCAGCGCCATGAGCGCGAGCTTCATAGAATTGGATATCGCCGACCATAAATTCCTTATTGAGCGCCGGGATCGGGAGTGCTCGCTTGATCTCTGCAAGATACCGAAGGTCGCCTTGAAAAAACTCCTTGTCGGTCAAGACGGACAGGGCTGCTGCCCCATGCTCCTGGTATGCGCGCGCAAGCCCAAGATAATCAAACTGCTCCGAAAATTCTTCTCGTAACAGCCCCAGGCTCGGCGACGCTTTCTTGATTTCCGCGATCAAGGCCGGGCTGGTGGGAGACCGTGTGGCATCCAGGGTGACGGCAAACCCAAGGACCGGCGGGGCATCCCGGATCGCCGCCTTGAGGTCAGCCAGGTAAGAACGGCTCTGTTTGTGCCTGAGTTCCGCTCGCTTGTGCTCAAGAATACGATCGAGAATCATGAGGCACTTACGCTTTCTTGGTGAACGCAATGAGCCGATCCAACTTCTCGAAGGCGGCGCCAGAGTCGATCGTCTGTTGTGCAAGACGGAACCCGTCCGTGAGAGTTTTCGATTTTTGACCGACAACCATCGCGGGAGCGGCATTCAGGCACACGATGTCCCGCCTCGCCCCCTTCCGGCCCTGTAGAATCTCTCTCGTTACCCGTGCGTTTTCCTCCGGCGATCCGCCGACGAATTCTTTTCGCGCGGCACGCCGAACCTCGAACTCCTCCGGCGCGATAAAATAACTCGACACGACACCACCCTTCCCCTCAGCGACTCTCGTCCGATCCGACAAGGTGATCTCGTCCAAGCCATCCAGACCATGCATCACGAAACAATGTTGCGATCCTAGCTCCAGGAGGACACGCCCGAGGATATCTGTCCACTTTGCATCATAGACCCCTAGCACTTGGTGCGTGGCACCGGCCGGATTGGCTAATGGGCCAAGCACGTTCAGAATGGTCCGGATTCCCATTTCCTGTCGGACCCCGGCACACTGCTTCATCGCGCCGTGGTAGAGCGGCGCAAACAAGAAGCCGATGCCGACTTCGTCGATACAGTCGGCCACATGGCTCGGCTCGAGGTCAATTTTCACACCGAGCATGCTCAGCACATCCGCACTTCCGGATCTGGAGGATACCGAGCGATTCCCATGCTTTGCCACAGTAATGCCGGCCCCAGCGACCACGAATGCTGCGGTCGTGGAAATATTAAATGTATCGGCCCCATCCCCACCCGTACCACAAGTATCGACAACGATCGACGACCCGACTCTAATTCGGGTTGCTCGTTCCCGCATGGCGCGTACCGAACCAACAACTTCCTCGACCGTTTCACCTTTTTGCCTGAGTCCCATGAGATAGGCAGCCATCTGAGCCGAGGTCGCAGCTCCATCCATGATCTCCAACATGACCATTTCTGCCTCTTGCACGGATAGATCGGTTCGGTCGGCTAATTTGGCAAGCGCATCTTTGATCATGGCCACACAGATCAGGGAAGACTAGAGCTTTAAGAAGTTGCGGAGTAGATCTTTTCCGACGGTCGTCAGAATCGATTCCGGATGGAATTGGACCCCTTCGACACCCAGTGTCTTATGGCGGATTCCCATAATCTCACCCTCAGCAGTCTCAGCGGAAATCTCGCAACATTCCGGAAGATTGCCTCGATTGACGATAAGAGAATGATAGCGCGTCGCTTCAAACGGATTGGGTAACGATTGAAAGATGGTCCTGCCGTCGTGCTTGATCTGCGATGTCTTCCCATGCATCAAGCGGGGAGCACGGACGACTTCTCCTCCGTAAGCGACCGCCATGGACTGATGTCCCAAGCAGACGCCGAGAATGGGCAGCGTCCCCCCAAACCGACGGATCGCGTCGACTGAAATACCGGCCTCCCGTGGTGTGCACGGTCCCGGTGAAATCACAAGACGGCTTGGATGCAATTCCTCAATCTGGTCGAGCGTGATCTGGTCGTTTCGATAGACCTGCACATCCTCACCCAATTCTCCGAGATACTGAACGAGGTTGTAGGTGAAGGAATCGTAGTTATCGATGACGAGTAGCATACTGAGACCTGTCAATCGTCATTAGTCTTGAGTCGATACGCATCGGCACCCGTTCGATGAACTGCCGACCAATGACCAGTGACCATTTCCTATTCCAGCCCCTGTTCCGCCAGTTCGATCGCCTTCATCATGGCGCGGGATTTGTTGCAGGTTTCTTCATACTCGTGTTCCGGGTTCGAGTCAGCGACGATGCCCGCCCCGGCCTGGATGAAGGCTCGACGCCGCGAGACCACAACCGTGCGGATATTGATGCACATGTCCATATTACCTGAAAAACTGATGTAGCCGACGGCGCCGGCATAGGGCCCGCGTCTGGTCGGCTCAAGTTCCTCGATGATTTCCATTGCCCTGATTTTCGGTGCGCCGGACACGGTACCGGCGGGAAAGCATGCCTTCAGCACATCATACACCGTCTTGTCCTGGCACAGCGTGCCTGTGACATTGGAAACCATATGCATGACGTGCGAGTACCGTTCAACATGCATCAACGACTCGACGTGGACGGACCCCCGTTCAGCCACACGACCGACATCGTTGCGTCCGAGATCCACCAGCATAATGTGCTCGGCCCGTTCCTTGGCATCAGCAAGAAGCCGGCGTTCTAATTCCACATCCTCATCCATCGTTGCGCCACGCCGTCTGGTGCCAGCAATCGGGCGTACCGAGACCAACCCGTCCTCACACCGTACAAGAATTTCGGGAGACGAGCCGACCAGTTCAACCCCGGCAATTCTGATGTAATACATGTAGGGTGACGGATTCACGAGGCGCAGGGCCCGATACAGCTGAAACGGGGGAGCTTGGAGATTCGTTTCCCATCGTTGCGACAAGACACACTGAAAGATATCTCCAGCCCTGATGTAGTCCTGCGCACGAGACACGATCTTCTCAAATTTCGCCTTGCTCATGTTGACCGTAAAGCGAATCGGAGTGCGCCGACGCCTCGGCTTGACGGGTCGAAGCGGTCGACGGATTCTGGCAATCATCGCTTCAATCCTGCCTGTCGCGTCACGATAGGCCGAACGAATGTCTCGTTCCGACTGGGACTTTACCTGTGCATTGGCAACAACCTTGATCTTCTGCGATACGTTGTCGAAGATGAGCAGCGTCTCGGTCAATAAAAATGCAAAGTCCGGAACATCGAGGTGTTCCTTCTTGCGGGAGGGGAGATCCTCGAACGTCTGCACCATGTCGTAGCCGAGGTACCCGACGGCTCCACCGACAAAAGGAGGCAGATCTGGAACCGATACGGGGCGGTACGTCTCCATGATTTCCCGCAGACGGTCCAGTGGCGCGCCTCGGCTAGGGATTCGCCGGCAATCCGAACCCTTCTTCACACACAGATCGCCACGATCCTCGTAGATAACGAGCGGAGACCCGCTTCCAAGAAAGGAATACCTGGCCCACTTTTCTCCCCCTTGAATACTCTCCAGTAAATAGGCCGAGGGTCCATGATCGATCTTGGCAAAGGCCGAGACCGGCGTATCATGGTCCGCCAAGATTTCACGGAATAAGGGAATGAGATTGCCCTGCTTCGCGTAGGAGCGAAACTCATCCAGAGTGAGTGAATAGGTCGCTGCCCGCATGTCGTCCGCTTACTCTGCCCCCACCAGGAGCTTCTGTCCGATCTCGACGATGTCATCCGGCAGTTTATTCGACTTCTTCAACTTATCGACCTCAACGCCATACCGCCTGCTTATGCTATAGAGCGTTTCCCCCGCTTTGACCACATGCACCATCCCCGGTGTGATCTTCATCGGAGAAGCCGGCTCAGTCATAGCCGCCATGCCTTTATCTGAAAGATGGCCACCGCTGTGACCACCGGAAACAGCTTTCGGCAGTTCGGCTTTTTTCGGTTTGACTAGGGGGGACTGGCCCTTTCTCTGCATATCCTCCAGGGCTTTTCGTTCCAGCACCGTCGCTTCCCTGATTGCTTCTGCCTCCTCTTGAAGACGCCCCATCTGCTCACGTGCCACCTGCACCTGTGCAGACAGCTCACGATTCCTCGCCTCAAATTCACCCAATTCACTCTTTGTGTGCCTGACCTCACTGTCCAGCTCAGCCGTCCGTTTCTCTTCCTGTGCCAGGAGGCGCTGAAAATTCAGGCTTCGCGCTTTTTCCGCGTTGTATTTTTCCTCTAATACAACACACCCACTTACCAACCACCCACCACAGAGCAGTATTCCTAACGAAATAATCTTCTGGATTCGCTCACAGACCCGCTGCTCTCCCTTCTGCATACATCCTCCTTTACCCAGGCTCTCTGCCAACTTCAGACCTGCTGAAGCGACGCTTAGAATAGTGGCCACTGATGCGAAAGTCAAAGCGGACCAGGCCCATCAGGTTTGACCGTTTCCGCACCCTTATGCTACGGTCAACACGGTTCAGGCCTCTCTCTCCTCCCATGCCAAACGTCGTCTTTCATGGCACCTTAGAAACGATCGCTGGGGCGTCACCTCGTTGAGCGCAACAATGCGACAGGATTCACTCCATAACGACTCTCTGCCCTCGTCGAAAGCCACTCCCGCCGAGCAAGAGCGACTCGCCCAGCTCAAGGCCCAAATCCGGCATCATGACTATCTCTATTACATCAAGGACCACCCTGAGATTTCCGATGGAGAGTATGATCGGCTGTTCCGAGAATTGACCGACTTGGAACGGGCGTACCCGGAACTGGTTACCCCCGATTCCCCAACTCAGCGTGTCGGGGCCTCCCCCTTGGATAAACTCGCCAAGGTGCAGCATGAACGGCCCATGTTGAGCCTTGATTCCTTGGTGAATTCCGAGGAGGTCCTGGCATTCGACCAGCGG
>JANPKE010000539.1:0-1554 GCA_031425875.1 Nitrospirota bacterium | reverse complement strand
CGGACGGACAAGCGTCGTTCTCGAGCAAACGTCACCAATGGCGCGTAATCTTCAAACGCTCCACCCCAATTCTGTTTCCAGCGCACCTGCTCCAGGAACTCGCTCGTAATTGGCTGATCAGTCGCGACGTAGCCGTCGAGTGCTGGTTGGCCGTCCCAACCGAACATCTCCAATCCAATGGTGGGCTCGATGCCATCGGCCACCAATTGATTCAGCACTTTCAGCGCGGCTTCAATATGGTAGGGGTTGTGGTGTTCCTCTCCCAGATAGACGATGTCGTACCGTTCCAGATTCGTGATCAATTCTGAAAACGGGAGCACGCGGCCGGTGTGGGTTTCAAGAATTTGCCAGGGTTGCCATCCCTCATCGGCGATGGGCCGGAGGTTGCCACCACGCTCAGCTGCACCACCGATCGGGAATGCCAGCAGGCCGGCGAGCATGACCAGCATGACGGTTGATCGCCAACCGAGCGAGTCGGCGGACAGGAATCGCATTCTCATGAAACCACTCCTACCATACCGAATGAGCGTGAGCAAGCGGGCTTGACGCTATAGTTTCAATATTACTATGCTTCTCACCTTGAACTCCAATCGACACCCACTTCTATACGCGACGATCAAACTTCCATGAGTTCCGACCCACTTGCTGACTTCCGCCGTGTCGTAAGTGTTCGCGCACGTCAGTTTCCGGGACAATGGGAGGCATCAAAGAAGTTGATGGAAGGTGCCATCTTCCCCTCTACCCTCGCCCGACTCTGTGAGGCCATTCAGAGCAAAGATCTTCCGGCTTCAGTGAAGGAAACCTTGTTGCGCCTCTTTGAACAGCCCGAGCCACGGCGCGTTCAGCATCTCGACGGAGAAGGTCTCAAGTCCGTCACGGGCCTGCCTCGGGCCAAAGCCCTTCGCGCACTTGCCGTCTTTTTCGAGTTGGTGCCTACAGCCGCCGCGAAGTGGCCCGTGCCGCACCTGTCAAGTGAGGAGGTCGAAGAAGCCGTGCGGCGTCAGGACAATCCTTTTGACCTCCTTCGTCGTACTGATGTGGCGTCTGTGTTGGAAATTGGGGCCGGAGATCTCTCGTTTGCTGAGGAGTTAGCTGATCTGTACGGCCCCGAGCTCACGCAACAACACCGCCCGTTCATTATTCATTGTCTGGACCGACTCGACCCCCGTTCTCGCTTGGGCGGTCCGCTCCATGCGAATCCGGAGAGGCTGCAGAAGCTGCAGCGGAGAGCTGAGGTGTCGTTCTCCTTCTTTGGCGGTCAAGACATGTTCACTCTTGGCGGTCTAGATAAACAGGAGTTGCTCGCCCCACGCTATACCATTGCTACCTGTTGGGCCCCAGCCACACCGACCTTTGCCTATGAGCCGACCAGGCTCTCTGAGGCCCTCATTCGAAATGACCTGGAGCATACCAAGGGCGCATTTCACCATACACGTTTTGGGAAAGAACAAGCGCTCGAAGTCCAGCATGCTGGCCGTGCACTCCTCTTCCCGCCGTGGAAGTTTGAGATTGTCGGTCCCCTTGCTCTCCTGAGCCTGCTTGCCCGTCGCGGAT
>JANPKE010000538.1:0-3441 GCA_031425875.1 Nitrospirota bacterium | reverse complement strand
TTGGTGATTTTCGGCACAAGTGCGTTGATGCACCCATGTGGAAGTTGGGCAGACGACATTCCCCCTGGTCTTCCTTCAAGCATTGTTTCAACTCCCGATATGGCCCCCTTGCAGGAGGACGACGATGTCGATCCGAACCTCGTCCCGTTGGAGCCTGAACTAACGCTCTCCCCCTCTGATTTATCGTCAACCGAGGACAAGCCCGAACAGATCGGAGATGCAACCGCTCAAGGCACCACGAATACGGACAATCAGGGCACCGCCTACAACATTCCCGTTGTCATTGATCAGTCCGTGCAAAGCCATATTCATTTTTTCAATACCTCGATTCGAAATCGGTTTGAACAATGGCTCTTGCGCTTCAGCCGTTATCGCCCGTTGGTCGAAAACATTTTTGCCGAGTTCAATCTTCCGAGTGACCTCGTGAATCTCTCCCTTGTGGAGAGCGGGTTCAACCCCTACGCCTATTCACGGGCAAAAGCAACGGGCCCATGGCAGTTCATGAAAGGGACCGGATTACTCTATGGGTTGCGGATCGATCACTACGTTGACGAACGACGCGACCCTATCAAATCCACCGTGGCCGCGGCGCGGTACCTAAGAGACCTCTACGATTTATTCGGCGCGTGGCCTTTGGCCATGGCGGCCTACAATGCAGGCGAGGGGAAGGTGCTACGGGCTCTTCACAAGGCGCAGGCCGAATCCTTCTCAGAGATCTCAAGAACGAAGCTCATTCGGCTAGAGACAAAGCAATACGTTCCTCGGATTATGGCTGCGACGATCATTGCGAAGAACCCCGACCAATACGGGTTCAAGCAAGATCCCGCTCCTTTGCATGAATTCGAAGAGGTCGTCGTCACCCGCCCCTTGCATTTCCGGGCCATTTCAAACGTCACCGGCATCCCGTACAACGAGCTTCGGTTATTGAATCCGGAACTTCGGCGAGATGCGACACCTCCAAGCGATGCGGCCTACCTTCTGAAGGTTCCTGTTGGAATGAGTGCGAAAGTATTGGAATTGATCGAACGAGTTCCCACACACAAGTTTCCTCCCCTGCCAGCAATTCAGGATCGACAGGTTCGACTGGCCAAGGCTGGGTCTGCTCACTGGTATCGAGTCCGAGGGGGCGACACGCTTGAAAAGATCTCTCGAAGATTCAGGATTCCCATCAAGACCCTCAAGTCCCACAATAGCCTCTCAGGTCCTGTTCTTAAAACCGGTGAACTGCTGAACATCGGTCGGTAGCTGCAGGCGTTCCCGCGAAGATTGCTGCACCTGCTGCTCGTCGGCGGGTCGGTTGCCTATGGTTTGGAAGGCTTGGGGGGTGCTGAAAGAGTGGGAGCGGCCGGTGTTGGCTCAGGATTTTTCTTCGCCTCGATCACCTTCACACGCATGGCGGCCTCGCTCGTCAGAGGAGAGCTTGGATAGGTCTTCATCAGCTCCTGATAATGCTTCATGGCTTCATCGGGCTTCGAACGATTCTCTTCTAATCTCGCAACCTCAAAGAGCGCATGATCCCGGTTCATTGCGCCAGGAACCTCGAGGATCGACGAGTAGGTCTTAGCCGCTTGATCAAGGTCTCCCTTGAGCTGGTAGGCATAGCCCAGTTTTTGATGCACGAGACCGAGAAGCGACACATGAGTCCCGTACGTAGAGATAAACCGGTTATAGGCCTCAATCGCTGACGCGAGATCGTTCGACTGAAAGTAGGCGTTGCCAAGACTGAATTGTGCGAGCGGGGCCGTCGGAGTTCGAGGATACTCAGCGACCACCCGCTGATACAGGGCGATGGCTTCTTTCAGGTTGGTGGCCGCCTTCTGCGGGTCACTGGCCGCACGCGCAAAAAGATGGACGGTCGCTTCTCGTTCCAGGTCCTGAGCCTTACCGGCATTGTGTGCGTCATACCAGAAGACGCCCCAGACCCCTCCCCCCGTCACAAGGAGCAGCACAAACCCAACTACAATCGACCAGCGGTAGGCCGCCAGCCCAAGCATCCAGTGCTCAAGCCCGCTCACGAGGTGAGCTTCATCCACTGGCAACGTCCGAGGTGGAACTTTAATTCGGTATGTCATCAGAAATCATCACCTAAATGGTTGAGCGCCAGCTTCCTGCGCCAGAACCGTTGCTTTATACTAAGGATGAATTCCCGTTGTCAATGCAATCGGAACGGACTCATTCACAGGGTTACGACACAGCTGCCGAACTGATTAAGAGATTTTTGAACCAGCATGTTTCGACGCAGACTCAAACAACTTGCCGACCGATCGCTCATGCGCCGACTATCTCCATTGGAATCAGGCACAGGGCCGACGATCCACTTTGCAGGGCGCGAGGTTATCTTGCTGTCCTCCAACGATTACCTGGGACTGGCAACCCATCCGGAAGTCATCCGTGCCGCCATCCATGCAACTGAACAGTATGGAACGGGATCCGGAGCTTCTCGCTTGGTCAGTGGAACCCTTCCTCCCCATACGCACCTCGAAACCTCCCTCGCGACGTTTAAGGGGACGGAAGCCGCGCTGCTGTTCGGGGCCGGTTATCTAGCCAATATCGGCGTCATTCCAAACCTTATCGGGCAAGGAGGCCTGATCCTGGCGGATCGACTGTGTCATGCGAGTCTTATCGACGGATGTCGATTGAGCCGTGCCGATCTTCGAGTATTCCGCCATCGAGACTGTGCACATCTGGAGTCCTTGCTTCGACGACGCAGCGCGAGTCGTCCCACGCTCATCATCACAGAAGGACTCTTCAGCATGGACGGCGATCTCGCTCCGTTGTCGGACCTCGCCTCGTTGGCCGAGCGATACGAGGCGACGTTGTATGTCGATGATGCCCACGGGACCGGCATTATGGGGCCGACCGGCCGGGGAACGATCGAGCAGTTTGGCTTGGAGCAGCGGATCCCCTTTCACATGGGGACACTCAGTAAAGCACTCGGGAGCCATGGAGCCTACATGGTTGGGTCCAACGACTTGATTCAGTATTTGATCAACGTAACCCGTCCGTTTATTTTCACAACTGCTCTTCCACCCGCCATCGCGGCGGCAGCTTTGGCTGCAGTCGCGGTCATTCAACGTGAGCCCGAACGTCGGACGCGGCTCTGGTCAAATCGACAGCGGCTGTTCAATGGAATGCAGACGCTTGGTTTTCGGATGACTCCGACCGTCAGTCCAATTCTACCGATCCTGGTGGGCGATGCCGCCACTGCATCAGCATTCGCCGAACAACTGCTCACTCAAGGTATCTACGCTTCCGCAATCAGGCCGCCGACTGTTCCGGATGGAACCAGCCGCATACGTTTCACGGTGACGTCGGAACACACGACTGAGCAGATCGACGAAGCAATCCATGCACTTGACCTCACCGGTCGTGAGACCGGCCTCCTCTAGCCCACCTCCTCATCGACCCGCATCTTCCGGCTATTTTCTTGCTTTCATGTTG
>JANPKE010000537.1:0-2481 GCA_031425875.1 Nitrospirota bacterium | reverse complement strand
GAAGTCGCCGTGGTCTTCAATGGCACCGGCACTCGTTGGCCTGCTGAATTGACCAAGCTCTCGCACCCTGCGAATGGGCTCAATAATTTGGTGCGTGATGTCGTGCAAGGTGCCTCGTGCGGTTGCGCAGAGGTCTTTGGGGCGACTGAAAGCATCAAGGCCTGTGGCGTGCCGATTGTGAAGGACCATGCCCTGGCCGGAACCGCAGGGCTCTTGAGCCTGCGCCGGTACGTCGCAGAGGGGTGGAGTACGATCGTGTTCTGAGAGTAAGCATGAGAGGGCATGCGACGAAGCCTGTCGTCATGTCCTCTCGGTAGGGAGAACAACACCATGGCGATGAAATACTTAGAGCTGGCGATGACGGATGCCGTACGCCGAGCACAGAACCACTACTACGGAAGGGCTGTGAACATCGCAGGCGCCCCTGAACGCGACCCACTGACCCAAGACGAGGCAGAGTTTATTGCAGAGCGTGACAGCTTCTATCTGGGTTCGATCAGCGAAACCGGATGGCCTTATATTCAGCATCGTGGGGGGCCCAAGGGATTCTTGCGGGTGGTCGACGAGAAGACGCTGGCCTTCGCCGACTACAAGGGCAATCGCCAGCTGCTGACCACCGGCAATGTCTCGGTGAACGACCGTGTGGCGCTGTTTCTCATGGACTACCAGAACCGAGCCCGGTTGAAGATTCTTGGTCACGCCCGCGTCGAGGATACCCGTGTCCATCCAGAACTCGTTGCGCAACTTGCTGATCCAACAATGCAGCAGGCGGTGGAGCGGCTGGTCTTCATCGACGTCGTGTCATTCGACTGGAACTGCCCGAAGTACATCACGCCACGATATTCGATTGAGGAGGTCGAGGAACTTGCGGGACCGTTACGGACACGCATCGCCGAACTAGAGTCAGAGTTGCGTGCAGCAAGAGCGGGGGCATCACCAGCCTGACACAAAGTTCTCTTTTATGATTGTCGGCTGTCCTATATCTTGAAGAATGATTTCATGTCATCAGATCCGAACAAACGCCCACCATTTCCACCCTTTACTCAGGAGACTGCCATCCAGAAAGTCCGCATGGCAGAGGATGCATGGAATACGCGTAATCCCGAACAGGTGTCGTTGGCATATGCGGCGGATAGCACATGGCGTAACCGCTCGGAATTCCTGACAGGCCGGGAGGCCATCGTTCGGTTCCTAACGCGCAAGTGGGACAAAGAGCTAGATTACCGTCTCATCAAGGAACTGTGGGCATTCCACGGAGCACGCATCGCCGTGCGGTTTGCCTATGAGTGGCACGACGACTCAGGGAGTTGGTTCCGATCGTATGGCAACGAGAACTGGGAATTCGATGAGAATGGGCTGATGCTCCGGCGCCTCGCCAGCATCAATGACCTTCCGATCGCAGAATCTGAGCGGAAGTACCATTGGCCGCTGGGCAGGCGTCCTGATGGTCACCCTACTCTCTCAGACCTTGGCCTTTAACTTTGATTAACCGGTGATTCTGAAGTGGTTCACCAAGAGGATCGCCTATGGCCGATACGACCATAATGTCTAGTCTTTCCTCGAAGAGTCTTCTTATCTACAGATCAGCCGCCAGACGATTGGACGGAATCGAATTGCAAACCGCTTGATCCTTCGGCTCGCCCCGGTTGTTTCCGTCGACCCATCCAGAGATAAGTCGATCCATCCATCCAGCGCGCATATTGATAGGTCCTGGTGACGCGCGCACCTTCCCGCGGCACTTCTTCCTCATAGAGCAGCAACTCGCGAGCTGGTTCGAGCAATCGTCCCTTCGGAAGTTGCAAGCCCTGAATGCCTCCCTCGCCGAACGCCGGCAGGACGCCACGTTTGAGCCGCAGGGTCGTACCGTCTTTGACCGGAAGCAACGGAATCCAATAGTCCGGCACGGTGGTGCCGAGCCGGTACATCAAGGGTGCGCCGTCAGCGGCAGGGGATGGCGGCTGTTCCGCCAGCGTCTCTTGATAAGCTTCATGACGATCCAACGGACGACCGGCGGCGCTTTCAATAACTCGCTCGACGGCCCAGGCCACATTGGCCATTTCATCCCTCAACAACGACAGGTCTTCCACGGGCTGGCTTTCCAATAGCGGGCCTAACACAGGTGGCAAGAAGAACAACTTCTGGGTATCGTTCGTGAGGCTGAACATGCGCCAGGGCGTGGTGGGCCCATCCACGTCGGTCGTGTGGGGTATCAGGAACCGTTCGCCGAACGTGTTGGTCACAACGAGCGCGCGGATCTGTGAGAGTGTCCCGACAGGGAGTTCAAGCGGCAGGAGGAACCAATCGTTGCTGTATTCCAGCGCAAACTTCACGAGCAACAGGCGGGCCAAGTCCTGCGGTGCGGCCTGGACGCTCGCAAAATTCACGGCGCCGTCTTCGAATTCCCACAAGCGCGCGGAGGGCATGCCGCGAAACGAGACCGGCGCCGGGAGAAAAGCCTCCGTGGCTGAGGTGCTGCTTTCG
>JANPKE010000536.1:0-5417 GCA_031425875.1 Nitrospirota bacterium | reverse complement strand
ATTCAAAGGATTTGGCCCGAGGGCGCGCGGCGGCATCGGGCGCTCGGCCGATTTACGATGATCATTTACTGCGTGCTGTTCGTCACGGGAAGCTTTACGTACACGATGCTCTATATTCTCTACCCGGGGAAGATTGGCTAGGGTGTTGTGATGTTGACCTGCGGCTGTGGCCGATGGATGCTTACGGAATGGATTGAAGAACGTACCGGCGAACATGGTGCCCTTCAGTGGTTCATCCGTTCGGAATGCAGAGGCTGTGGGCTGAAAGTCGGTGTCGATATGTCGGAGGAACGGGCCAAGGGTTTCGTTGATCGGTTGATCTGGACTGATGAGGCCTTGCATCGATTGGATCGCATGCCACCGTATGTGGCTGGGCTGGTTCGAGAAGAGGTGGAGCAGGATATTCGTCGGCAAGGTGAGCGGGTGGTCACATATGAGACGCTTCTGCGTCCCCGCACTGGGGAGCGCATTGAATGGGACCCGGAGGCGAAACGGCGGTTAGCTCGAGTGCCGGCGGCGGTTCGTACCATGGCAGGGATTGAACTTGAGCGTACTGCGGCCGATCGCGGGCTGTCTCGTATCACCGTGTCGCTGATGGAAGAGATCAAAGCGAAGTATTTTGGGATGGCCGCTTCAAAATAGTCACGAGTGCTGAGTGCGGAGAAGGAGAAAAGAAGTGAAGCGAGTTATTTCCCCGGCTCAGTCCTCAGTCCTACAGCCTTAGTCCTGGATCTATTATGTTGCATCGAATGGCATTGCGCGTGATTCCTAGCTTGAGCCTGGCGGTGACGGAAGATGCCGTCCGTCGGAAAAAGCGAATCGTCATGTTTGTGCCCGGACTGATCGCCTTCGGGGTGTATCGGCTGGCGAAACATCTTGTGCCCATCACCGAGCCTTTGGTTTTGCT
This sequence comes from Nitrospirota bacterium, assembly GCA_031425875.1. Taxonomy (GTDB): domain Bacteria; phylum Nitrospirota; class Nitrospiria; order Nitrospirales; family Nitrospiraceae; genus Nitrospira_D. Next base: position 4,510 of record JANPKE010000536.1, on the reverse strand, counting down.
GGCGGTTAGCAGTTTTATCGCAATGGTAACGGCGCTCTTGGCCTATCGAGTGGGGCGTGCAGCATCCTGGTCTGCCATTATCCGACAGGATGGTCTGAAGACCCTTAGCTGGCTGGGCGGCTGGATCGGAGCCGTGTATGGCATTCAACTATCCCTGTTGGTGCTCACCCTGTTATGGATCATGCACTACAGTTATCTCCAGCATCCCGATGGGCCGGCTATGATGGCGATCATCATCTCCTGCACATCTGTCGCGCGGGATGCGTTTGAGATCGGCCATGTACGCAAGTTGTCAGTGCTGGGGCGTCCGTTTCTGACTTTTCCGGATGGTAAACAGCTGCGTGTGCTGGTGCAAGGCCGGGTTGGGGAATTAGGGCCGTGGGCTCTCGTAGGGCTAGGTGTCGGTGCGTTGACATCGCTGCCCGGGGCGGTGATTACGGATGAGCAGGATGCTGCCTTGGCACAACTGGTGACCGTGACGCTTCTCGGGGGAGGCCTTGCACTCTGTGCGTATTTTGGAGGACTCTATCCGGCCAGTTCGTGGCTGCACTCGCTCCGGCAGACGGCACCAGGTGAATTGCTGAAGTATTGGTGGTGGCCTGGGATGGCCTTTGCGTCGACCTATTATTTGGTGGCGATGGGTGTGCTGTTGTTTGTCGTCCGTCAGCCGACTATGACAGTGGGTGCCACGGCAGTGATGGGAGCGTTGGTGGCGGCCATGATGGCGGTGTATGGGTACTATCTCGGTGATCGGCGTCATGTCGAGGATGAGCAGGCGCCACAACTGTCGCCTGGCATGTTACGGTGCCCGTTTATGATGGGAATTCTTGGGAAGTCGATCGGTGCTGACGGTGCGGCTGGGGGATTCGCGCTCGGCAAGACTGGAACGAAGGGGTAGAGATATGGGCCGAGGATTCATGATGATGACACGTTTCTCGATTGCTGTTGCGATGGGCATCGCGATGGTTGCAATCGTCATTGGGTCTGCGTGGAATGGGCCCGATCTGTCATTCGCGGAATCATCGACGGATGTGTACTTCGGCACGGAGGGGACTCCGCAGGGACCGGCGGCTCCTGCTCCTCATGAAACGGTCTATCCGCGAATCGGTTCGTTAGACAGTCGGCTGCTGGTGTGGTTTGTGACACAGCAACATACCTATTTCGGAGGATTCGTGCTCGCCCTGCCATTGTTTTGCGCGTTGCTCGAGTTCCTTGGGCTACTCACCAAGAATCCGGCACTGGCCCTTCGCTATGATGGTTTGGCAAGGGATCTCGCAAAGGTGGCGGTCTTGGCCCTGTCGGTGACCGCGCTCATCGGGAGCCTGATGCTGACGATGTTCATCACGCTGTATCCCAGTTTTATGAAGTATATGGGCGGAACCTTCAAAGGGTTCATGCCCGCCTACGCGGCTGTATTTGTGGCAGAATCGCTGCTCCTGATCGTCTATTACTACGGATGGAATCGGATGACGGGTCGGGGCATGAAGTGGATCCACGCCGCGATCGGGATTCTGACCAACATTGTGGGCACCGCGTTATTGATGATGGCCAATGCCTGGTCGGCCTTCATGATGTCACCCGCCGGGGTGGATGCGCAGGGGCGGTTTCTGGGAAATGCCTGGCATCTGCTGCACTCCGCGCTCTGGAACCCGCTGAACGTCCATCGCTTCCTTGCGGACATTATGTCCGGTGGGGCGGTGGTGTTGGCCTATGCCTGTTATCGGTTTTTTACCAGTAAGACCCACGAAGAGCGAGCCTATTTTGATTGGGTCGGCTATGTCTTCCTGTTTGTCACAGTCTGCGCGCTTATTCCCATGCCCTTCGCCGGCTATTGGCTGATGAAATCGGTGTTCGTGTTTCGCCAGACCATGGGTGTCACTATGATGGGTGGCTTGCTCACCTGGCTGTTCGTGGTCCAGGCACTCTTGATCGGTGTCCTATTTTTGGGGATTAACTACTACCTATGGCAGAGCATGGCGCGGATCAAAGGTGGTGAGCGCTATCAGCCCTATTATCAATTCTTATTGGGGGTGTTGATGCTGGCGCTCTTCGTCTGGCTGACGCCTCACACGCTGCTCACGTCTGCCAGTGAAGTCAAGGCGATGGGAGGTGCTCAGCACCCCGTGATCGGCAACTATGGTGTCATGTCGGCCAAGAACGGAGCAGTGAATATCCTGATTCTCGTCACGGCTTTGAGCTTTTTGTACTATCGTCGGGCGAATCGCACGATGACCATTTCCTGGGTCAAGACCGGGAATACGCTCCTCACGGTGTTATACGTGGTTGGAGCGCTGAATATCATCTGGCTATCGATCTATGGGTTTTACTTGCCTGCGAAGGTTCGCGTCGGCCTTTCTGCACCCCAGGCCTTTACGACGTTCACGGTGATCGTAATCGGTGTGGTGATGAACCGCCTCATGCTTAGAGGCGCGGTAGTGCATGGCCCGATTCAGTGGGGAAAAATTCCGCTGCGCGGCATGGTGGGATTGTTTGGATTGGCAGCGTCCTTCAGCTGGGTGATGGGCTTGATGGGATACATTCGTTCATCAGGACGGTTGTCATGGCATGTCAGTGAGTTGATGGCTGACGTCTCCCCCTGGGCCTTCACCCCAGACCTTCAATACGCCACGAAAATGGTGACGCTGAACATGGTGGTCTTTTGGGCAGCCGTTCTCGCGTTGTTCTGGATGTGTGAGCGAGGGCAGCAACCGATGATGGGGGAGGAATTCCAGGAGGAACAGGTGCCGTTGCTGTCGCCGGTTCCATCGCGAGAAACATAGAAAGGGAATGATGCCTATGGAGTGCCGTTCGCCGAAGTATATGACAGCAGTTTTCAGTCTCTTGATCGGTGTTGCCCTGTGGCAAGCTCCACTGACAGTCCAAGGGCAGGCACTTGTGCTGGAAGATTTCCAAGCGAAGGAAGCGGACGGGTTTCCTTCTCTGTGGGATCACGAAAATCAGCGGAGCCAATCAAAAGGCCGTGACGCTTATAAGGTGCAATCGGAGAACGGCGTGAACTTTCTGTCGGCCAAAGATGCAGGGCAGCGGATCAAGAAAAAGAAAATAGATTGGGATCCCAAGGCCTATCCGATTTTGACCTGGCGGTGGCGTCTGAATAAGGCAGCGACTGGTACCGAGCCGCTGGCCGCAGTCTATGCATCGCTCGATACGGATCTCCTTTTTATCCCGGTGTTCACGAAATACGTGTGGAGCGAGTCGAAACCGGATGGCACCCTGACGGAAGGGGGCATGTTTAGTGGCTCCGAGATTGTCGTCCAGACCGGAACGAAGGAGGTCGGGCAATGGTTTGAGGAGCGGGTGAATGTCTACGAAGATTTTAAACGGATTCATAAGCATGAGCCGGCGGAGAAGGCATGGGGGATTTCCATCATCGCAGCGCCTGGAGTTGAAATCGATTTCGGCCCGCTGATTGCCGCTCCGGCTAGGTAGCGGTCTGCCTCTCGGTCTATGAGGGACCAGTGATGGCGAAAAGTAAGGTGTTTGATATTGCGTTCGGGATAGTCGTGATGGGTACCGTCGGGACTCTGATCGGTATGACCATGGGTGGCGGGTTGATGCCAGTTGCCATCGCGATTGGGATTGTTCTTGGTGCGGTGATCGGCTTTCTGGGTGGGCGTCGATTTCTTGTCAGTATCCTGGTCGGGACGGTGTTGGGTGGTGTCTTGGCTTGGGTGATGGCTGGTGTGGAGCGGATCTGGGTTGGCGCCGGAGCAGGAGCTGCTATGGGTGGGTTTCTCGGTGTCCAGATTTCAATGTTGCTCGACGTGCGTGCTGCGAAGAAGGCGGCGTCTGAACAAGCGGAGACGTCCCCGTCCTATCGGTAGGTACTTTCGTCAAAGAGGTGCTCGTGGAAAACAAGGGTGTCTTAGTCGGGTCCATTGTCTTTGTGTTTACATCGTTCTTTCTCATGATTGGTCTGCTGGCCTATGAGTCCTATAAGGCAAAGCAGATGAAACAGCTCGCGGCATCAGTAAAGTCAGAAGCTCGACCAACGGCGAGTAGTCTGCCTTCTCAGGATTTCTCGATGTATAAGACGAAAATAGGAGACGAGGGTCGGGAGATGGTTCAGATCCCAGAAGGTCCGTTTACGATGGGGAGTCATGAGGGTGACCCGGACGAGGCGCCGGAGCATCAGGTCTACCTGAAGGGATTCTACCTTGACCGAAAAGAAGTCACACAAGAAGAGTATACGCGGTTCGCGAAGATGACCAAGCGAGCGATGCCAAGAATCGAGGTGTTCGACGATGATCAGTCAAAGATCTTGAAGCCGGAGTTTGCAGCGATGAGCGTCTCGTGGGACGAAGCGGTCGCCTACTGCAAGTGGGCCGGTAAGCGACTATCCACAGAAGCTGAGTGGGAGAAGGCCGGGCGTGGCGAGAGCAAGCGTAAATATCCGTGGGGGGAGAAGTTTGTCACGACCGCTGCCAATGTCGATGGTAGCGAGGACGGATATAAATACATCGCTCCGCCTGGGTCGTTCGACGGGGGA
>JANPKE010000535.1:0-3139 GCA_031425875.1 Nitrospirota bacterium | reverse complement strand
GGGACTCTACCGGGAAATCTGGCAATTCTTCGCCGTGCTCTTGCCGATCCGCACCGTCGGCGTCATGGGCGATCAACGGACCTATGATAATGTCGTGGCGATCCGTGCGGTGACCAGCGTAGACGGGATGACCGCCGACTGGGCCAATATCCCGAACGATGTCTTGGGCCGGATGTCGAGCCGGATTATCAATGAAGTGAAGGGCGTGAATCGAGTGGTGTATGACATCAGCTCGAAACCGCCATCAACGATCGAATGGGAGTAGGGGGCGATGGGCGACGAGGTGGCTCCTGTGCTCGCGCACCGCGCACCCAAGATCGATCTGATGTGTAGGTAGATGTCGGTGTTCGGTGCATGCGCGTAGTTAGGAGTCACACGGATCACCCATCAGTAGGTAAAATGGAAATACGATTACAAAAAATCATCGCGAGCACGGGGCTCTCCTCCCGCCGAAAGGCTGAGATGCTGATTGCGTCCGGCCGAGTATCGGTGAACGGCAAGGTGGTCACGGAACTCGGGACAAAGGTCGATCCTGAACGTGATCACGTGAAAGTGGACGGGAAGCACCTGACCCCGGCACAGCCGTTTGTGTATTTGATGTTGAACAAACCCAAGAACGTCATGTCGACGCTGGACGACCCCGGTGGGAGAGACACCGTGAAGGACTTTCTTCATGGCGTGTCCGTGCGGGTGTTCCCGGTTGGCCGCTTAGACTTTGATAGTGAAGGGCTGATGCTGCTCACCAACAATGGTGAGTTGGCGCAGGCTCTCCTGCATCCGCGCTATCATGTGCCCAAGACCTATCTGATTAAGGTCAAAGGTGTGCTGACAGATGCCGAGATCGGCCAACTCCAGCGCGGAGTCAAACTCGAGGATGGCATGACGAGTCCGGCGATGGTCAAGAAGGTCAAGAGAGCCGAGGCAAACTCTTGGCTGGAGATCACGATTCGGGAAGGCCGCAAGCATCAAGTGAAACGCATGTTGGAATCCGTGGGGCATATGGTGATCAAGCTGATGCGGGTCAGGATGGGGCCACTGGCGCTTGGCCATCTGGAGCCCGGCGAGTTTCGCTTTCTCACCGATCGAGAAGCCAATGCCTTGCGCGAATTGGTTGAGGAACGCGTGACCTCGGTCGAAAGGGGAGAAGAGCCCATGGCTGGTCCCAAGCGGCTGGTCAGGCGCGAGGGCTGGGCTCGACCGCTCAAGACCAAGAAGTATGTTGGAAAGAAAGCGAGAACGGTATGAACATCCGCACACATCGCTGCGGCGAGTTGAAGAAGCAACATGTAGGGCAGACCGTTGTGCTGAATGGCTGGGTCCAGCGACGGCGTGATCATGGCGTGGTTATCTTTATTGATCTTCGTGACCGGACTGGCATCACACAGGTTGTCTTCAACGCTGAACGAAATCTCTCGGTTCACCAGAGCGCCCATGCACTCCGCAGCGAGTGTGTGGTATCGGTCACCGGCCAGGTTATGGCGCGTCCGGATGAGTCGAAGAACCCGAATCTCTCAACGGGTGAGATAGAAGTGTTTGTCGATGCGGTCGAGATCTTGAACGAATCAAAGACGCCGCCGTTCGTGATTGAGGATGATGCGGATATCACGGAGGCGATCCGTCTGAAGTACCGGTATCTGGATCTGCGGCGTCCCCGCATGCAGAAGCTGGTGAAGACCCGCCACGATATCGCACAGGCGGTGCGCGGGTTTCTCCATAAAGAAGAGTTTCTTGAAATCGAAACGCCGATCCTCACCAAAAGCACGCCGGAGGGGGCGCGCGACTATTTGGTGCCGAGCCGCGTGAATCCTGGGACGTTCTTTGCGCTGCCCCAGTCGCCGCAACTCTTCAAACAGGTGCTCATGGTCAGCGGTATGGATCGCTACTATCAGATCGCCCGCTGTTTCCGCGACGAAGATCTCCGTAACGATCGCCAGCCGGAGTTCACTCAGATCGATCTGGAGATGTCGTTCGTCGACCGGCTGGACGTGATGAGTCTGATGGAGCAGATGATCGTCACCGTGTTCCGTGAGGCCGGCGGCGTGCAGTTACCGACGCCGTTTCCCCGGATGACCTATGCCGAAACGATGGGGCGCTATGGATCGGATAAGCCGGATTTGCGCTTCGATATGCCACTCTACGATGTGACCGCCTTTGGTGCTGCCAGCGAGTTTAAAGTATTCAAAGATGCCGCGACAAAGGGCGGATTGGTCAAGGCGCTGATCGTGAAGGGTGGAGCCGCGACGCCGCGGAGCCGCATCGATGCCTTGGGTGAAACGGCCAAGAGCTTCGGGGCCAAGGGGCTGGCCTGGCTGAAGATTACGCCGGAAGGGCAGTTGGAGTCCGTCATTGCGAAGTTCCTTGATGCCAAAGCCTTTGCCGTGGCTTTGCCGGAGGCGAAGCCCGGCGATCTCGTACTCTTCGGCGCTGACAAACCGGCGGTCGTGCACGATGTGCTGGGCCGTATTCGGCTCCAGCTGGGCGAAGAGTTGAACCTGATCGATAAGAATGCCTGGAAGCCGGTCTGGGTGACCGAGTTCCCGCTCTTGGACTATTCGCCTGAAGAGAAACGCTACATCTTCATGCACAATCCCTTTGCCGCGCCGATGGATGAAGACCTGGCACTGCTGGATTCAGAGCCGCTGAAGGTGCGCGCGAAGGCTTACGATATGGTCTTGAACGGAAGCGAGATCGGCGGCGGCAGCATCCGGAACCATCGCAGCGACATCCAGCTCAAGATTTTGGATTTGCTTGGCATCAACAAAGAGCAGGCTCAGGCGAAGTTCGGCTTTCTGCTGGACGCATTGGAGTATGGCGCGCCGCCGCACGGAGGCATCGCCTTTGGTCTCGACCGGCTCATCATGTTGCTGGGCGGCGCGGATTCCATCCGCGACGTCATCGCGTTCCCCAAGACGCAGCGCGCGCAATGTCCGTTGACCGACGCGCCCTCGGCTGTGGGTGCTGATCAACTCAAGGAATTGCGCATCAAGTTGGATCTGATCGAGTAGGGAGCCTTCTTCCATATGGCCGGTAATACATTCGGCACAATCTTTACCATCACTTCGTTCGGCGAAAGCCACGGGCCTGCAATCGGTTGTGTTGTCGATGGCTGCCCACCCGGACTTGCCTTATCAGTAGAAGA
>JANPKE010000534.1:0-13600 GCA_031425875.1 Nitrospirota bacterium | reverse complement strand
TAGGGCTAGCACGGCGCGGCTGTATGGTCCAAATCTGTAACAGAGACTGAAAGAAGAACCGCCTTGCATCTGGTTATCCAGACGCAAGGCGGTTCTCACGTTACCTCGACATGAACACGAGGTTGAGACTATTCCTTCTCCTTACTCCTCATCATCATCCTTCTTCTTCTTCTCAACCTTCAATACTGGCTGGCCCTGGGCCAAGCTGGCATTGAGATCGTGCTCTGGAACTTTCTTGTGCACAAGGTTCTGGTGGCAATCGATGCACGTGGCGCCTTCCGTCTGCATTTTCGCATGCGCAGCCTTGGCCGACGCGCCTGGAGCCTTCACATTCTTATGGCAAGCCCTGCACGTGAGACTGTCCCACTCTTTTAATTTCATCCGGGCCCGATAGGCCGCCTCTGGGCGATGCTCATTAAATTTTTCCACCGTCGAGTAGTCGGTGGTGAATTCCTTAATAAGGAAGGGCACTCCGTCTACCACGTGCGTATAGATGGCCTTATGGAAGTTGGAGAAGCCTTGGGGCACGTGGCAATCCTTACAGCCTGGATCCGCGCCAAGCGCTCCATAGTGAGAGGACTTCTTCAACTCCTCATACGGATAAATTTCTGAATGGCAGCTGATGCAGAACTCTGTTCTTGAGACAGCGGCTTCACCCCCGAAGACCACGGCGATCAACAGGATGCCTACCACTCCCCCGACAATGAACGTACCGGCCTTTCCTGACATTACTCCTCCTCAGCCTTGTCGGACTTCACCGCTGGCTTGGCGTTCTTCTGGAATTCCTCGTGGAATTTCGGTATCGGAGGGCCAGTGAACGTCCCGGCCAGCTTGTAATGCGCGTGCATCGCCTTGTCGTCTCGCACATACTTCTCAAAATCAAACGAGTACTTCTTGTCAATTTTTGGGGTAAAGGGCGTATAGGGCTTCTTCGCACCCTTCCAGGGCGACCCTTCATAGTTCAGGTGACAAGCGCTACACTTTTCGACGAATTCAAAGTCCTGTCCGGCTTCAGCCAGGGACTCACGAGGCGTTTCCTTTTGAGACTTTTCATAGGCTTCACCGGCTTTGCGGTGGATCTTACGATAGTCGCTGCCGGCTCCATGGCAGGATTCACAGCTTACTCCGGTAACGAACTTCTCCGGCTCTTCGACCACGTACCCGCCCTCTTTCCCCCAGCCGGTAACGTGGCAGCCCACGCAATCTTTGTCTTTGGTGTAATCCTTCTTAGGGTCAAGCTTTGCCTTGACCATGGCCTCGTCTTTTTTCTTGCCTCTTGTGGCTTTGAGCGAATCCATAGCCTTGGCATGAAGGGTCTTGTCCCACGACTCGCCTTCGCCTTTGTGGCAGTTATAACATTTCTTCCTGCCTTCAAATGTGCCTTCAGCAGCAGCAGTTCCAACTAAGACAGCGAACAACGCCGTAGCGGCGAGTGCGATTGTCATGGGATGGTTCACGGTAGCTCCTTTCTCCTTTGATAAACTATTTGTTTCTGCTTGAGCAATCACGTATGCGTTACTCTATCGTGACTCTGGGATATTTTCAATACCAGTCTTTCCACTTCTGCCACTCACAAAATCAGTTATTCGCTGGCTGTGCAGATGGAATCTTATACACCAAATAGCCTCCCTCTTTGTAGACCATCTGGAGGGGTTTAAATTCAAGGATCAACGAGGTGGTCATGGGCAGCATCTGTGCGAGCAGCGTCTTCACGCTCTTGTCATCGGTGAGGAAGTAGGCGCGCACGTTAGTCTCCGAGAGTCCATGCACCGTATGGGAGGTGAACTTGTTGTCCGCTTGCCACCGCTTTACCATCACATTGAGCCCATGCACATCCCCACTCCCCTTCACGGTGAAGTCCTTGTATGCGACACCGATGCCATCGGGGCGCATCATCCCAAGTTTGTAGAGGTCCGAGATGTGGACCACGACATAGCCTTCACGCCCGCCGGTCAGTTCACGCAGGATCGCTGCACCCTCTGTTGGCTCTGCCAGTAGGGCGTCGGCAAAACGTTGAAATTTGCGCTTATCTTCTTCGCTTGGCGCAGAGCCCCAAAAATCGCGTTCGTATTTGGCGATGGCCTCGGTTCGTGGCCGCCAGAGCAGCGGCGTGATAAGAGGTTCACTGAGATGGGAGGTAAAGACCGTCTCTGACCCGGTCAAAAGTTGAATCTGGCGCGAAGTGTCCCACCAGGCCAGAATGGCTGCGTCTTTTGGCGTATTCTTGGCAATCACTGGTGCCAATATGGAAAGCTCGGAGAGCTTACTGTCGACAAAGAGTATTGGTTCGCCGACGTGATTTTCCCAGGCGAGCATCACGGGCTTTGCGTTCCCTCGGCGAGCTAGATAGGCAGACGCTACCGGTTCCTCCATTCCTTCTACGTGAACCTCTTGCTTGCTAAGGCTTAGGTCAGACCATGGACCTAGTTCAAGCTTTGGGAATTTATCAACACCGCCTTCTTCCACCAAGCGATAGTGATATGGGGCTGGACCTGGATCGAACCACACAAATGCAAGCCAACCAAGTAAAAGAAGTCCTCCCGCCACTAGGACTATTCCTAGCGACGGGAGGATTCTACTACCTGGCCGCGTCAGCGCTGCTTCCATCGTCGGCGCGGCGTCTATGGTCACCGCTGGTTCTTCTTACGTCTGCTCCATCCGGCCAACGCGAGGGTACCGGTCAGAAGCATACCGCCGCCGAGACTGCCGAGCGTAAATTTCCCGTCAGTGGTATCAAAATCCAGCAGGCTACTCGTCTTGGTCTGCTGTTCGAGCTTGGACACCCGTTCCATCAGGACCATCTTCTCCTTCAGCTTGGTGTCCTCGTCCATGATTTCGACATACGCCCGGTTCATGGCTGCCCAGCCGACCGTGTAGGTGTACCCTGGATATTGATGCGCCAGAGCTACGTGCAGTTGCACCAGGTGGTCCTCAGCCATCTCGAACAGTTTGAGCTCGATCGCTGTAGGGCTGTTGCCCTTCGACCAGTAGATCTGCCAGAACTGGTCAAACAAGGCCTTAGCCGGTGCTGGAGGGGCAGGCCGGTTGTTCTTCTGACCGGTGAGGAGTCTAGCCTCGTACTGTTTATGGACGACGTTGTGCGCCTCATCGTATTTATCAAGTCCATGAGACGTGCCGTTATCCATAAACTCTAACCATGCGCGTGCGAAGCTCTCGGAGTGGCACGTGGTGCAGGTCTTGACCCACGCATCCAGTCGCTTCTGGCCCCATTCGCCAAATACAGGCTCTCTAATGCCAGGCACGAATGGATAGTTTGCCCAACGAACCTTACGCACCGTGTTGTGACTGAATTTGCCCTGGTACTCCATATGACAGCTCTGGCAGGTGGGGAACTTCTGTCCACCCTTCAGAACTGCATCCTTGAGCTGTACATTAAAATTCCATCTACCCTTAGAAGCCTGATAGCCCAGCCCATGTTGCGACGCGTTGTAGGCTTCATAGTTGTTGTGATCGGCCCCGCTGTGACAGGTGCCGCAGGCTTCCGGCTTGCGGGAGTCGGCCACCGAGAATTCGTGCCTGGTATGGCAGTTGTCGCACTTATTCTGGTTGGTGTGGCACATGGTGCAGCCGTCAGCGATCTCGCGCTGCGACATTCCGGCGTAGATATCCGTCTCAACGTTGGCCCTGTAATCCAGCGCGTGTGACGGACGACCCCTTGGCCACTGGTTCTTCGGCCATAAAATCGTGTCGCGCTCGGACTCGCGCTCGGCATATTCTAGTAGATGGCAGTTGCCGCAGACATCAGAGGTCGTCATCCTGAGGTCCACGCGATGGTCAGCCTTATTCTTGGTATTGATGCCCACGTGGCAATCGATGCAGCTGACTTCCTTCAAGTTCTCTTTTGGACCGAGCTTACCAAGCGAGCGCAGGTTTGTCTCGACTTCTTCCAGCTTTGCTTTCTTATAGAAGGTGTCGTCGTTCGGGGTCAGTTTTCGAATCTTGTCCAGATTGGCATGCGCGCTTCTCTTCCACATCGCCACCCAACCCGGCGACTCATCGGTGTGGCATTTCACGCACTGCTCGCGTGTCGCGACTTCCTTGACCGATGACGGTGGTTTGTAGAACGACATTGGGTCGAAGTACTTACTCATTGCGACCGGCTCCCAATACTGGCCGTACTGCCCTTTCCCCGCGCCTCTGCCTGGATCCAGCCAGCGCTTCGTCAACGCCTCATGAAACTCCTTGGGGCTCGCGGACCGATCAATGTTCAGCGCCTCGAACGTTTCCTTCGGAACACTAGGGTACTGCGCATACACTGGTGCGGCGAGCAAGAGGCCGCAGACAACCATGGCATACTTCGCCAAATACTTTAAGGTCACAGTAATACTCCTTCCGTGTATGATGGGCAGCCTGCACTGTCCTTCAAAATATACTTCTGGACACAATACATCATGATGATGTGGTTAGGATATTCTACTTGACGTTACTCAGATTCCATAAATATTGCGGTGGGAATATAGCTGAGGCCCACCACACTGTCAAGATCTTTTCCCTTCATAATGCCCTCAAGATCTCACTCAACTTTATATTTTATATAACACATAGACGGAAACTTCACACCTACGGACGCTCTCGGTCAATAACGACAGTAATGTTTTCCGTCCCTGGCTTAATCGGCTGACTCATCCCTTCCAGATCACCACTTCCAGGCATCGCTTGTCCAGATTTCGACAATCGGGCCACGATGACCACTGTATCGATGTCCGACAGCTTTCGAGACGGCATAGGACTTGTCGAGTCATCGAGCCGGAAGGTGAAGGGTAAGTCGTTCTTCGATGCCCGCACGATCGACACAGGCATTGGTGGACCGGCCACATCCTTCGCAAATACGAATAGCGTATCAGGAAGTGACCCTTTGCCGGCCATAGTTGGGCCCAACACGACTTTTCCGGTAATCGCACGCGACGCACCGGCCTTTTTGACCGGAGGATGATCAGCCGGCATAGCCGATGAAGCCGCAGGAGCATTTGCCGCTGCCATCATTGGAGCACCACCCATCCGCCGCTTCGCGTCGTCGATAGCGGCCGAGATTTGCTCGGTAAATTCCGGTTCGGAATCTGAAGGCAAGTTCGCGCGCGCCCGTTCCCAATCTTTGACGGCAAGGACGAAATCCTTACGATTGTAGGCCACGGTGCCTGCCAGCATCAGAGCCTTCACGTGATTGGGGTCAACCTTTAAAGCCTTTTCGATCAACGTCTCCGGTTTGCCGTCGAGCTTGCGCCCCTGGTGAACGGCAAGCGCATCGGCATAATCAGCAAGCATATCCGCATTGTTGGGATTCAGTTTGAGAGCCTTCTCGAAAGTCGGAACAGCATCGGCATACCGCTCCATGGCCATATAAGAGCGCGCCAGCATGGTCCAGCCTGTGGCATCATTGGGGTTCTGCTCCAGCTTCTTTTTGAGCTTGTCGACCATCGCATTGAGCCCCTCGGTCATTTGGCGCTCATTGTCGGCACCGCTCTGAGCCGACATCGACGACGCCGTCGGGTGCGTCATCGCGGCTGGATTGCCCAATGTCCAATAAAGCACGCCGCTGGCTGCCGGAATGGCCAATACTAACGACAGTGCGACAAGCCGAATATTCACGAGCCCTCCGGACATCATCGATGATGTTTCGGTGGAACCAGTCTCCTCCAACACCCGGCGCTCCAGCTCATGTCGAGCCGTCTGATACTGGTCATCCGTCAGCAGCCCGTTGGTCAGATCTTGTTCCAGCTCAGAGAATTGCTGTCGATACACTGGCAACGTTTTTTCCTGTTCATTGGTCAGCTGCGCTGGGCGCTTCAACAACGGGCGCACTATTAATCCCAGGACGGATACGGTCATGGCGGACACAATCGCCCAGAATGTCACGGTCATGATCGCTTCCCTCCTTCTGCCAAGAGTTGTTCAACTCGTCGATGTTCTTCATCCGTCACCGACACTTCGGCCACCGTACGTGACCGGCGCCGCAACGTAATAACCAGCGCCGTCACCCCGATTGCCATTAAAACAAACGGTCCCACCCACAGCAGCGTGGTCGTGGCTTTTAACGGCGGTCGATACAGCACAAAGTCTCCGTATCGCGACACAAGAAACTCAATGATCTCCTGGTCGCTCATATTCTTGGCGATCATCTCTCGGACTTCCCGACGCAGGTCTTCTGCCAGTGGAGCGCTCGAGTCGGCCAAGGTTTGATTTTGACAGACCAGACATCGCAGCTCGACGGCGAGGTGCTTGAGTCGCGCCTCGGCGACGGGATCATCGGTCAGTGGCCTGGCTTCCCCGGCCCAAGCCGACCCGGACACACACAATATGATGAGCATCACCCATTTCATTCGGATTCAAGCTGCTTCACAAGTGGGATAATTTTTTTGGCGACTGTGTCAGGATTCAACGGCCCGATCTGCTTATAACGAATCACGCCCTGCTTGTCGATGACGTACGTTTCAGGAACTCCGTAGACTCCAAAATTGATGCCGACTCGTCCGGCCTCATCTACCCCGACAATCGGGTAGGGATTGCCCCATCGCCTGAGCCAGGTCATGGCTTCGTCCTGCTGATCCTTATAATCCATGCCATAGATCGGCACCTCACCGGACTTGGCCAGCTCCATCAGCACCGGATGCTCGGTCTTACAACCGCTGCACCACGAAGCCCAAAAATTAAGCAGCCACACCTTCCCTTTCAGGTCTGCCGGAGACAACACTTTCTCGCGATCATAGAGCTGCGGCTGGGAAAAATCCGGTATAGCCTTCCCGACCAACGGAGATGGAATTTCGCGCGGATTGAGTGTGAGTCCGATGCCCAGAAAACCGACTACCACGACAAAAATAGACAACGGGAGAAGAAACCGGTTCATGCCACTTTTCGCCTAGCTGCTCGCGTGGGTGCAGGCACAGCCGGTTCTTGTCGGCGCCATGCTAACCGATACCGGCGATCACTGATGGCCAGTGCGCCTCCCAACGCCATGATAAAACACCCACCCCAGATCCAATCGATGAACGGCTTATGATAGAGCCGCACACTCCAAGCCCCGTCGTCGAGCGGCTCTCCCAATGACACATAGAGATCGCGCAACAACCCCGGATCAATGGCGGCCTCGGTCATGATTTGATTCTGAACGGGATAGCGTCGTTTCTCCGGGTACAGAACTGTCGTTTCACGGCCATCATAGCTCACACGGAATGTCCCACGGGCTGCCGTATAGTTTGGCCCGACCACATCCTGCGCCCCGTCGAATCGGAACGTATAGTCGCCAATACTTGCCGTCTCCCCCACGTTCATCCGCACATCTTTCTCAGCTTCGAACCCTTTCACCATCGTCACGCCGACGATAAAGACCGCAATCCCACAGTGCGCTACGAGCATCCCCCAGTATGATCTGGGTACCGAAGCCAAACGTTCGACGAGACTATTCCCGTTCACATGAGCCAACCGTTCACGCAGCCCAACCGCGGACGTCGTCACAATCCAAATCGCCAACAAGAGGCCGAGGCTCAATAGAGGTGTCCAGTTGCCCAGGACAAACGGTAATGTCAGAGCGGATACAAGACTGACTCCAAATGCCCACTTCAATCGCTTCGCCAAATCAGGCACACTCGCCTTCTTCCATTGGGCCAACGGGCCGATTCCCATTAAAAATATTGCCGGAACCATTAATGGCACGAAGACGGAATCGAAGTACGGAGGTCCAACAGAAATTTTCCCGAGATCTAGGGCGTCTAAAAACAAGGGATATAGTGTGCCTAACAGCACCGAGCCCATCGCGGCAATCAATAACACATTGTTAGCCAACAGCATGCCCTCTCTCGATAACATCGCGAAGCTACCGCCCAACCCGACTTTTGGAGCGCGCCACGCATACAAGGCCAACGACCCACCGATGACGATCGCCAAAAAGACCAGGATGAAGAGACCTCGCTTCGGATCGGTGGCAAAGGCATGCACCGACGTGAGGACACCGGAACGAACGAGAAACGTCCCTAGGAGGCTCAATGAAAATGCCATGATGGCGAGCAAGACCGTCCACACCTTGAACCCGCCCCGCTTGTCGGTCACGGCCAATGAATGCACCAACGCGGTTCCAGCTAACCATGGCATGAATGAGGCGTTCTCAACCGGATCCCAGAACCACCACCCACCCCATCCGAGCTCGTAGTAGGCCCAGCCGCTTCCCAGCGCAATGCCGACCGTCAAAAAACACCAGGCAACCGTCGTCCATGGCCGAGACCAACGGGCCCAGGCCGCATCAAGATTCCCCCCCAACAACGCCGCGATGGCAAAGGCAAAGGCGACCGAGAAACCGACATAGCCCATATAGAGCATTGGTGGATGAATCACCATGCCGGGGTCCTGCAAGAGCGGATTGAGATCACGCCCGTCGGGAGCCGCAGGAATCAGCCGTTCGAACGGATTGGACACGCTCAACATGAACAGGAGGAACCCCACGCTCACCAAACCCATGACCCCAAGAATCCGGGAACGCGTGGCTTCCGGAAGATGGGAGGAGAAGAGCGTGACCGCAAACATCCACAGGGTCAGGATGAAGGTCCACAAAAGCAGGGATCCTTCATGCGCTCCCCAGATGGCAGCCAGACGATAGTGAAGGGGCAATTGCGAGTTGGAAGTCGCCGCGACATACAACACGGAAAAATCCTTGTCTGCGAAGGCATAGGCCAGACAGCCGAACGCAGTGAGGACCAATAGGAATTGGGTGCGCGCCGCCGGCTTCGCCACAGACATCAGCGCGGAGTTGCCGACCGCCGCACCGTAGATCGGGAGAATCCCCTGTACAAGCGCGACGCAGAGCGCGAGAATCAAGGCAAAATGACCGATTTCTGGAATCATAGCGACCCTTTTCTACCATCAGGAACAACGAGTGATTTGCTTTGCTGAGCACCGGAGGCCTTGGCCTTCGCCAGCGCGTCCGCCGCTTCTGGGGGCATGTAATTTTCATCGTGTTTTGCGAGGACTTCGCTGGCGACGAACGTCCCATCGCCGCCCAACTGTCCTTGGGCCACGGCCCCCTTCCCTTCCTTGAACAAGTCGGGAAGAATCCCTTTATACGTCACCGGCACGCGCTTCGCGGTATCAGTCACGATAAAATGGACGGTCAAACCATCATTCTCACGAACGAGGCTGCCGTCTTCAACCATCCCACCGATCCGGAAGCTACGCCCGTGCGGAGCTTCTCCACCGGCGACTTGAGTGGGTGTAAAAAAGAACACAAGATTGCTTTGGAAGGCGTTTAAGATCAGCACGGTCGCCACACCCAAGACAAGCAACCCCAGACCAATAAAGGCAAAACGTTTATGCCGTGGTTTCATCGGTGTCTCCTAACAACGCGACGCGCTGTTCGGCACGCGCCGCAGCCCGCCGGCGCCACAAAGCCAGTACTTCCCACCCCATACAGAGCGCCGTGGCAATAAACGAGGTCCACACATACAGCCCGTACCCGCCCATCGCAAAAAATTCCGACGCGCTCCCCCACTGCATCAGCGAACCTCCACCACTTCCTGACTCACCGCCGGCTTCTCATCCCAGACCGGTAGCGAGTCCCGCTCGACCACGATGCATCGCACGCGGGCGAGAATGACTGCAATGCTATAGAGCCAGAATGCGATCGTCATGATGAGCATAGCCATCAACATGGTCGCCGCCATTTTCGACCCAGTCGACATGCTGACTGAGGCGCCTTGATGCAAGGTGTTCCACCATTGTACCGAAAAATAGATGATAGGCACATTGACGACACCGACCAACGAAAAGACCGCACTCGAGCGGTCGGCGCGGCGCTGATCGTCAATCGAGGTCCGCAAAAGCATAACCCCCGCATACTGAAATAACAGGATAAGCTCCGAGGTCAGTCTGGCATCCCAGACCCACCACGCACCCCATGTCGGTTTCCCCCACATCGCCCCCGTCAGTAGCGCCAAGAACGTAAACATGGCTCCAGTG
Source organism: Nitrospirota bacterium (assembly GCA_031425875.1). Lineage (GTDB taxonomy): Bacteria > Nitrospirota > Nitrospiria > Nitrospirales > Nitrospiraceae > Nitrospira_D. The sequence goes on along the minus strand of JANPKE010000534.1, from coordinate 3,640 downwards.
GGCGCGATCGCCTGAGCCATCATGAAGGATAAGCGCGCGTTGAGTCCCATTCCAACGCCGGCCCAGATAGCCATGACGACGTAGAGAAACATGGACATCCAGGCTGCGGGAACATGGACAAAGATAATCCGATACGATTCCCCCTGCTGAAAATCAGTGGGCGCGACGAAGAACCCCATGTAGAGGCCGACACCCATCAGCGCCACCGCCACAGACGCGAACCATGGGATCAGGCGCCCTGCGAGCGGATAAAAGGCCTTCGGCGCCGAATATTTTGACCAATTTACAATCATGATGTTCTTCTATTCTAACGCAATCCGTAGCGCCGCTGCCGTAGCCCACGGCGCCAGAAAGAGCGAGAGCACCAGACTGGCCCCAAGCAGCGACAGATTTGCTTCGCCACCGACTCCAGCCATACTACCGGTGACGGCGCCGGCCCCAAAGATCAACACTGGAACATAGAGTGGAAGCACCAGGAGGGCAACCAGTAGACCACTCCCCCGCACACCAAGGACCAACGCGGCGCCGATCGCACCAATCATACTCAACGTCGGCGTCCCAAGCAAGAGCGACAGCACCAGCACTCCCAGGGGTTCTCCATCCAAACCGAATTGGAGACCGAGGAGCGGCGAGAGCAACACCACGGGTAACCCGGAGATCAGCCAATGCGCAAAAACCTTTCCGGCCACCAGGACCGCCAAGGGCTGGGGAACCAAGACCATCTGTTCGAGAGCTCCGTCCACATAATCCGCTGTAAATACGCGTGAGAGCGACAATAAACAGGCCAACAGAGCCGCGACCCACAGGACACCAGGACCGATGATCCGTAACACCGCCGGATCCGGTCCCACGCCCAAGGGAAAGAGGCTGGCCACAATGACGAGAAAGAAGACCGACATCGCCGCGTCCGAACGGCGCCGCATCGCGAGCAAGAGGTCCCGCTTGACGATGCCACTGACGGCCTCCCACATGCTGGAGCGGTTCATCCAGCCAGCCTCAGGTGTTGCAGCCGCTCTGCGGGAAGCGCGACCTCTTGGTGCGTGACCAAGACCGCCAGTCCTCCACGTTGCACATGCGCAAGCAGCCGCTGCGTCACCACACTCGTCGAGGCCGCGTCGAGAGACGTGAACGGTTCATCCAACAGCCACAGGGGGCGCGTGGAGAGCCAGAGCCGCGCCAGGGTGACACGGCGCTTCTGGCCTTGTGAGAGCACCTTGGACGGCAAATGATGAATGGGGCGCTTCAGCCCGATTGCCTCCAAGGCTTCCTTTGCTCCGTTGTTGGAACAAGGTTCCCCGGCCAGGGACGTGGCACTCACCAGATTTTCCAGGGGAGTCAGATCGTCCTTGATCCCGTTCAGGTGCCCAAGATACGTCAGTTGCCCCGCATAGAGTTCCTTGAGTTGTTGGATATCCTGACCATCCCAGAGGACCGAACCTTCCTCCGGGGGCAACAGGCTGGAGAAAATCCGGAGCAGGCTGGTTTTTCCGCTGCCGTTCTCACCCACCACGGCCAACAGGGTTCCCGGCTCAACCTTTACATTGAGATCCGAAAACAGCCGACGCTCGCCTCGACGGCAACTGAGTCCAACAGCTTGCAACATAAGGGCTACTCAACAGCAAAGGGTCGAGAGTAAGGGAACAGCGCGTGGAAAAACAAGGGGCAGGAAGCCCTGCTTGCACTCAGAGCGATCATCCTATTAACCTGTCCTGTACGGCTAGATTGAGAATCTGCCATAGTGAATACCGTATGGCATCTATATCGTGAAGGAGAGCTGAACCATGAGCCAACTGGTCTGTATCGCATTTAAGGACTTGAGCACGGCCGATCGGGTGCTGAACGAGCTTCGGGCCATGGAGACCGACTATGTCCTCGACCTGGAAGACGCGGTCATCGTCGTCCGCGATTTGGATGGGAAAGTCCATCTGAAGCAGTGCGTCGATGTGTTCGGCGGTGCGACCACTCATGGTGTGTCGCTCGGCGTGTTGTGGGGAGGACTGATGGGGTTGCTCTTTATGAACCCCCTGGCTGGCCTGATCGGCAGCCTCGCCGGCGGGGCGGGGGCCGGAGCCGTGACCACCGCAGCCAGTGGGTTTGGGTTGTTGAGCGACTATGGGATTCCTGATAATTTCATCAGAGATTTGGGCAGCACGATCAAACGGGGTACTTCAGCCATCTTCTTGTTGATTCGCAACATTGACGAAGACAAGGTCCTCGCCAAGATTTCACAACACGAAGGAACGATTCTCAAGACGTCACTCAGTAAGGAGCATGAGGAAAAGCTCCGGACTGCCCTCACACACGAACACAAACAAAAGATAGCCAACGCATAGCGGTACTTCCCCGAACGACGTTTGCCCTGAGCAAGTCGAAGGGCAAACGTCGTTGGGCGAGGCCTTTCTGCACGCAACATTACATTCAGCCCCTCTGCTTTCCGTCCAAGAGACAACTGACGTTCATGTCGCCCATGACGTTGATCGCCGTGCGACAGCGATCGAGAAACCAATCCACGGTCAATAAGACCGGGATGTATTGCACGGGCAGTCCGACAGCAGTAAAGACCATCGTCATCGTCACCAGACCAGCCTCAGGTATCCCGGCAGCGCCAACCGAGGCAACGATGCTCGTCAGCACGACCAGCAGTTGCTGCTGGAAGCTCAGGTCCATCCCGATCAGTTGCGCGATGAAGAGCGCCGCCATCGCCTCGTACAGCGCCGTGCCGTCGTTGTTGAAGTTCGCGCCGACCAGCGCCCCCATGCTCGCGGACTGTTCACGCAATCCCACGCGCTCCTTGAGCGCCGCGTAGGTCACCGGCATCGTGGCCGTCGAGCTGGCCGTGGAGAAGGCCATGACCAGTGCATCACGACCCCCACGCAGCAATTCGCCAGGGCGCACCCACGAACCAAAACGGATACGGAGGAGGTAATACCCCGCCTGAATCGCGAGCGCGAGCAACACGCTCACCACAAAGATCCCAAGCGCCTTGAACGGAGCGAAGCCTTCCGTCCCCACGATACTCGCGACAATACCGAAGACCGCCAACGGCACGATCGCAATGATCCAGTGCAAAATCTTGATGAGTGATTCCAGGAAAAGCTCGACGAGATGTCCGACCGTTCCAAGCGGCCGCTCGCGTTCCTTGCGCAGCGCCATGCCAAACGCCACGGCGATGAAGATGACACCGATCACCTTCCCATCGTCGCCAAGTGGTCCCAACAGGCTCTTGGGCACATTCTCAAGAAAGAGGGCCAGCGGATTCGCGGACTTTGTCGTCTCGTCGTGTTGTTGTGGTGGTGTGAGGCCCGCCCCTTGCCCTGGCTGAATCACGTTCGCGACGGTGAGGCCAACCGTGATCGCGACCAATGTATTCAGCAATAGCAGTCGTGGCAACCGTGCCGCGAGTGGCCCGCCGAGCTGCGTCGTCATAAAGGTGTGCACGATCGCCGCGAGAATCAGCGCCGGCGCGAGCGCACCGAGGAGACGCAACACCAGCTTCCCTGGCACGGCAAGAACAGCCGCGTCACTTCCCAGCAGCACTCCTACCATGACACCCAGGACCAAGGCGATCACGATGCGCGCATAGAGCGGGACGCCTTGCCATCGCGCAATCAAGCCCCTATTTGCCGCAGAGCTCGTCCTG
>JANPKE010000533.1:0-4670 GCA_031425875.1 Nitrospirota bacterium | reverse complement strand
ACATCCACCATCACCATATCCATACAGACCAATCCCGCGATGGGGGCTCGTCGTCCTCGAATGAGCACAGAGCCGCGATTCGAAAGCCGCCGGCTCAAGCCATTGGCATAGCCGATCGGGAGCACGGCAATGCGTGTGGGGCGTTTTGCGGTGAAGGTCCGATTGTAGCTGACCGTTGATTCTGGTTGGATAGTCCGGAGCTGGGCGATATGGGTTTTCAGTGAGAGTACTGGCCTGAGATCAGGAGTCTCAACCGTGCTGGGAAGGGTGTGGTATCCATATAACATGATGCCGGGTCGTACAAGGGAAAAGTGTGTCGATGGGAAACGAACCGCTCCACAACTATTGGACACATGAATGAGAGAAACGTGGAACCCTCCTTCCAGAACGATTTTCAGCGCGTCCCGGAAGCGACGGATTTGTTCTTCGGTCGCGTCAGAATTGGATCCATCAGCATCAGCCAGATGGGTCATGAGTCCTTCTACTCGGAGGGAGGGAGGAAACTTGTGTGAGCAGATGAGCGCCATCAGCTCGTCCTGCGTCAGACCCAGCCGACCCATGCCGGTCTCGATTTTGAGATGGATCGAGCAGACAACCTCACGCGATGCCGCGGCCTGCGACAGTGCCGTGAGTATGGACGGATCGCTCACCACAGGGGTGAGTTGGGAGGCGAAAATATCACCGAATTGTTCTTGAAAGACCGGCCCTAAGACGACGATCGGCACCGTGATGCCGGCTTGCCGAAGCGCCATCCCTTCTTCCGTCGAGAAGACGGCCAGGCGGGTGACACCCTGCTGTATCAGTGCCCGTGACGTGTCGATCGCGCCATGACCATAGGCGTTGGCCTTAACGACCGCCATGACTTCGCATCCGGGGGAGAGAATCTGACGAAATTGGGAGAGATTGTGTGTGAGTGCCGTCAGGTCTACGGTGGCGACGGTTGGGAGAAAGGGTGGCGTAATCGGCACGCGACGAAGGGAGAATCAGGAAGTCAGCATCAGACTTCCATGATTTCCTGTTCCTTTTTCTTGATCACGTCATCGATCTTCTGACCATATTGCTCAATCAGTTTCTGGGTTTCTTGCTCGGCCTTCCGCAGTTCGTCCTCGGTGAGTGTGGCACCTTTTTGGAGTTTCTTTAGCTCTTCGTTCGCATCTCGCCGAAAACCTCGGATCTGGACTTTCGTCTCCTCGCCATGCTTTTTACAGATCTTTGTCAGCTCCTTGCGGCGTTCCTCCGTCAGGGGAGGGAGCGGGATTCGGATCACCTTGCCGTCGTTGGACGGTGTCACACCCAACCCTGAATTAGCTATGGATTTTTCAATCTCTTTGATCAGTTTCGGTTCCCAGGGTTGAATGGTGATGAGCCGTGCTTCTGGGGTTGAGACGCTGGCGATCTGTTTTAGCGGAGTTATGGTTCCGTAGTAGTCGACGCGAATGCCGTCGAGCAAGGCGACGGAAGCCCGCCCCGTTCGGAGACCGGACAAGTCTTTTCGCAAGTGTTCAAGAGCCTGATCCATCTGTGAGAGGAATGCTTGCCGAACTTGGGCTGCGTTGGACATGAAGACACCTCGTGATGGGATTAGTGATCGCCGCTCGTAACCAGGGTTCCGAGCTGCTCGCCTAATGCCACGCGTTTAAAGTTGCCTTTGACTTTCAGGTTGAATACGACGAGAGGCAATTTATTGTCCATACAAAGGCTGATCGCCGTGGAATCCATCACCTTGAGCTTCTGATTGAGGATGGACAGAAATGAAATCCTCTCATACTTTTTGGCCGACGGAGTGGTCACAGGATCGGCATCATAGATGCCGTCAACTTTCGTTCCCTTCATAATCACTTGTGCGCTGATCTCCATCGCACGCAGGACGGCGGCCGTATCGGTCGAAAAATAGGGATTGCCCGTACCCGCAGCAAAAATGACCACACGGCTCTTTTCTAGGTGGCGGATGGCCCTTCGACGGATGTACCCCTCTGCAAGCTGGCGCATTTCGATGGCGGATTGAACGCGGGTGATGATTCCGACCCGCTCCAGCGCATTCTGGAGCGCCAGTGCATTGAGCACGGTCGCCAGCATTCCCATGTAATCGGCCGAGGCTCGTTCCATACCGGATGCGCTCGCCGCGATGCCACGGAAAATATTGCCTCCACCGATGACGACTGCCACCTGAATTTCAAGGGCAACAACGGAGGCAATCTCTTCCGCAAGGTTTTCCAGAATGGACGGTTGGATGCCGTAGCCCTGCTCACCAGCCAACATCTCCCCACTGACTTTCAGAAGGAGACGCTGGTATTTGGCAGAGCTCATGCTTCGCCTAATTGATAACGGGTGAATCGGCTGACGTTCATATTTTCGCCGATCTTAGAAATTTTCTGGGCGAGAAGGTCCTTGATGGTGACGGCCGGGTCTTTGATGAATGATTGTTCCAATAGGCAGCTTTCCTGGTAGAACTTTTCAAGCTTGCCTTCGACGATCTTCGACCATGCGGCGGGAGGCTTGCCCATTTCCCTGGCCTGCCCTTCGTAGATCGTTTTTTCTTTCTCGGCAACATCAGCCGGAACATCTTCACGCTTCACGAATGACGGCTTTCCGGCTGCCACCTGAAGCGCAAGATCGTTGACGAACGCTTTGAATTCCTCATTCCGTGCGACGAAATCGGTTTCGCAATTGACCTCGATCAAGACCCCGATCTTGCCACCCATATGAATGTAGGCATGAACCAGCCCTTGGTTGGTTTCCCGCCCGGCTTTCTTGGCCGCCGCCGCGAGTCCTTTTTGCCGCAGATAGTCAATGGATTTTTCGACGTCATTTCCGTTTTCATTGAGGGCTTTCTGACAATCCAGAATACCGGCGCCTGTTTTTTCACGAAGCTCTTTCACGAGCTGACTGGATCCTGCCATGATTTCGTTATTCCTTCGTTCTGTCGATGAGGATAAGCCGTTGATGGATCAATCAGGTTATTTTACGACACGGGAACATTTTGAACGCGCATGGCAGGCTTCCTGTCGCCGCTGACAGGAGTGGGTTGAAACTCTGCTTCTTCGCGTTGGGCTTTCACATGCGCACCCTCGATACAGGCATCGGCAATTTTTGATGTAATCAGCTTGATCGAGCGAATCGCGTCGTCATTTCCAGGAATCGGATACGTGATGTCGTCTGGGTCGCAGTTGCTGTCCAAAATAGCGATGACCGGAATATCGAGCCGCTTTGCTTCCTGCACGGCAATTTTCTCGATTCTCGTGTCCAGAATAAAGACCGCTCCTGGAAGGCCGCGCATGTTCTTAATGCCGGACAAATACTTTTGGAGCTTCGCGATATCCTTCTGCATGAGAAGGATTTCTTTCTTTTTAAGCCCATGCTCGCTGGGGTTGAGGAGCGTCGTCTCCATCTTCTTCATCTTGTCGATGCTTCGTCGAATGGTCTGGAAGTTGGTCAACATTCCACCCAGCCAACGCTGATTGATGAAATACATGTTGGCGCGCTTGGCTTCTTCTTCGAGGATTTCCGCAGCTTGCCGCTTCGTGCCCACGAATAAGACGGACTCTCCCGCTGCAACCAGGTCTCGGACGAAGGCATAGGTCTGCTCCATCCGCGAGAGGGTTTGTTGAAGATCGATGATATAGATGCCGCTGCGTTCACCGAATAGAAACCTCTTCATCTTGGGATTCCAGCGGTTAGTCTGGTGCCCGAAATGAACGCCGGCTTCTAACAACTCCTTGATTGCCACTACTCCCATGCCTTCACCTCCTTTCACGCTTGCAGAGCGCCCACCCATGGGGCGAGGGAATCGCTTCCCTTAATCTCAAGCCGCGCAGCGTAACGACGCTGATAGTTATTTTAATGAATGGGGCTGTTCTCGCTTGGTGCGAGATCCACCCCCCTGTCAGACCCAGATCGGGGACGCTACCATAGTCCTGCCGAGGTTTCAAGCTACCTGTGCACTAAGATCGATAGCTTGCGTTAATACGGACATAGTCATACGAGAGGTCTGTTGTCCACATATGGGCATGAGCCTGTCCCTGCCCAAGCTGGACGGTGATCGTAAACTCCTTCTGTTTGAAGACTTGTGCGATCTTGCGCTCCGCCTCTAGCCCCGTTCCTACCCCGCGTTGCACCATGACAATGTCGTTGAATCGAACCGATACCTTGTTTGGGTCGATGGCAACGCCCGATCGCCCGATCGCAGCGATGATCCTGCCCCAATTGGCATCCTCCCCAAACAACGCAGTCTTAACCAGATTTGATGTCGCAATGGTGTCTGCGACTCGTTTTGCCGCTGCTGTCGTGCTGGCTCCCCGCACTCGAATCGTGACGACCTTGGTGACCCCTTCGCCGTCTCGACAGATCATCAGAGCCAATTCCTGTGCTGCATCAGTTAACAGTCGCTCGAAGTCGCGATAGGACTTGGTATCTCCTTCAATCAGTCGGTTTTTGGCAAAGCCATTCGCTAGACAGAGGACCGTGTCATTCGTACTGGTATCACCGTCCACCGTTATGCAGTTAAATGATTGATTCGTTGCCGATTTCAAGACCTGTTGGAGGGCAGCTGGCGTAATCGCGGCATCGGTCGTCAAATAGGCCAGCATGGTGGCCATATTGGGATGGATCATGCCCGAACCTTTGGCCATGCCGCCGATGGTGACGACGCGACCACCGATTCTCTCTTGTAC
>JANPKE010000532.1:0-3176 GCA_031425875.1 Nitrospirota bacterium | reverse complement strand
GTCGAACACGGAGAAGACACTGCGACGCCTTAGCATGGCGGTGAAAAAGAACAAAACATGATCAAGAAAAGCCGCCCATCCTATGAAGATCTCGGACGGGACAATGCCGACCTCCGCGCACGACTGGAGGTGGCAGAGGATACCTTGCAGGCGATCCGGACCGGCGGCGTCGATGCGTTGGCGGTCACGGGCCCCAAGGGCGTGAAGATCTACACGATCGAGGGCGCCGACCACCCCTATCGCCTGTTCGTGGAAAGCATGAGCGAAGGCGCGGTGACGATCGACCGGCAGGGCACGTTGGTCTACGCCAATCAGACCTTCGCAAACCTAGTCGGACAAGTATTGGGAAAGACGGTGGGAACCCAATTTCTTCACTGTGTCCAGCCTTCGGATCGCCCGCAATTCGAGAAGCTCCTCCGTGAGTCGCATAGTCAGAACCGCCGGCTGGAACTGTCGCTTCTTCACCGCACGGGTGAGTCCATTCCTGTGCAGCTGTCCGCCCGACCCACGTCCCTGCAATCCGGCGACGAGTTTTACTGTCTCGTGGTCACTGATCTGCGAGAGCAACGTATGCGGGATCAGGAGTTACATCAGTCTCACGCGCGGCTCCGTGCCTTAGCGAACGAGTTAAATGTCGCGGAGCAACGGGAGCGCACGCGACTCGCCGGGGAGTTACACGATTATCTGGCCCAGTTACTGGTCGTCCTACGGATGAAACTACGCCAGATGGCGCCGCTTCTGACGAGCGGCAAAGCGGAAACCTTACTGAAGGAAGCGGATCATATTCTCACTCAGTCGTTGGACTATACGCGGTCGCTCGTCGCCGAGTTGGCTCCACCCGCACTCCATGACTTTGGCCTGACACAGGCCTTGGCTTGGCTGACCACACAGATGCAGCAACATGGCCTCCATGTGCGCCTCACATCTCAGCAGGACGTGCTCGCGATTCCAGAGGATCAGGCGATGTTACTGTTTCAGTCCGTACGGGAATTACTGTTTAACGTGCTGAAACATGCGCAAACGAAACAAGCCACCGTCTCAGTGTCACTCACACCGAACCACGAACTGCACCTGTCGGTCACGGACGAGGGCTGCGGATTCGACCTGAACAGGATACAGCAGACCGATCCCAAACGGTTCGGACTGTTCAGTCTTCGAGAGCGACTCGCCGCGATGGGGGGACGTTTTGAGCTTCACTCCACCGTCGGCCAGGGGACCCAGGCCCTGTTGGTCACGCCCTATTGGCCGGCCCCAAGCACGGTGTGGAGTCAAGGACCAGTGGCGAACGGCAAGCCATCCCAAAGTGATGGGGAGCGTAGGAAAGACGATGCTGCGAACGGCACTGGCCATTCTCCAGCAACGCCTCACCCCGTGCCACGTATTCGTGTCCTCCTTGTCGACGACCACGCCATGGTCCGGCAGGGATTGTGCAGCGTCCTGAAGGAGTACGAGGATGTGATCGTGGCAGGCGAGGCCTGCAATGGGACAGAAGCGCTCGATCAGGTCGAAGCGTTGCACCCCTCGGTGGTCGTGATGGATATTAATATGCCGAAGATGAATGGCATCCAGGCGACCGCTGTGATCAAGGCACGTCATCCGGATATTTCCGTCATCGGCTTGTCGGTACAGGCTGGTGGTCTTAACGAGGAGGCGATGAAGCAAGCAGGCGCGGTCACTCTCCTCACCAAAGAAGCGGCGGTGGACGAATTGTATAGCGCCATTCACTCGGCATTGGCAGGTCGCCGCTCTCTCGGGGTACAGTGAAAGCACCACCATGACCATGGGTACAACGCGTCCATCTGTGATTTCCACGAGGCCCTTTAAATGTCGACTCGCATGAAGTCTGCTAGAACCACCAAACCACCCACGACGCCCGGACCAAAGAAGGTGAGCCGGCAGACGGAGCCGATCACCCCTGGCCGATCCGACGACCGTCACGATTCCTTGCTGATTGTCGGGGTCGGCGCATCCGCCGGCGGACTAGAAGCCTTCACCCAATTGCTCGCACATCTACCGTTGGATACGGGCATGGGATTCGTGCTGGTGCAACACCTTGATCCGGACCATCCCAGCGCGCTGACCGAGATCCTGTCGCGTGCCACGTCTCTGCCGGTCAATGAAATCCAGCAGGAGCAACGGGTTCAGGCCAATCACGTCTATATTATTCCTCGGGACACCAATCTCCGGATCGAACGAGGTGTCCTGAAGCTGCAGCCACGTGATCGAAAACGCTCGCCGCACCGGCCGATCGATGCCTTTTTTGAATCGTTGGCGCAGGACCAACGCGAGCGGGCCATCGGTGTCGTACTGTCCGGCACGGCCAGCGACGGCACGCAGGGGCTGGCGGCCATCAAGGAGCAGGGCGGACTCACCTTCGCGCAGGACGACTCGGCCAAGTACGACTCGATGCCCCGCAGCGCCGTAGCCGCTGGCTGCGTGGATCTCAGACTCTCCCCCGAGGCCATTGCCAGCGAGCTGGCTCGGATCGCCAAACATCCCTACGTCGCCGGGTCCCCAATCCAACGACCGACACGCGCTGAGCAGGATCACGCGAACGCTGTCGCGCATCAGGATGACACTCTAGCCCTGCCCTCGGGCGGTCGCGGAACACCGCCCACCGGTGCAGAGCAGGCGCGAGACGAGGTCGAGCGGGGGAAGAAAGGCCAGGATGACAACGTAGGGGACGGCTACAACGCAATCATGATGCTCCTGCGCAACCATAGCGGGGTCGATTTCTCCCTCTACCGCTCCAGCACCATTCGGCGGCGCATCACCCGGCGTATTCTGCTCACGAAGCAGGACACGACGAAGGACTATTTGCGCTTTCTCAGAGGCAATACCGCAGAGCGGGACGCGCTCTTCTCAGACGTTCTCATCAGCGTCACGAATTTCTTCCGCAATCCCGAAACATTCGACGTACTCCAGCGCGAGATCCTCCCCAAGCTCCTAGCGCAACGTCGGGACGATCCGATCCGCTGCTGGGTGCTCGGCTGCTCCACGGGCCAGGAGGCCTATTCCCTCGCCATGTCCTTCGTCGAAGCGGCACAAAACCTGCCGCGCGCTCGCCGCTTACAGATCTTTGCCACCGACCTCAACGAGAAACTCCTCGAAAAAGCCCGCTTTGGTCTTTACGAGAAAACACTCGCCCAGGACATCTCGCCCGAACGCCTACGGCA
>JANPKE010000531.1:0-2287 GCA_031425875.1 Nitrospirota bacterium | reverse complement strand
GACAACTGGTCTACCACACATGCCTAACACTGCCACTGGAATCGTCGCTTCATCGTCCTCAAGACGGAACAAGTACGCACCATAACAATTGTCTCCATTTGCAATTGGGTAGGGCTCCAGAGGTTGCACATCCCGTGCAATGCCTCGCAAGGTGACATGCCGAAGGTGATAGTCTCGCGGTTCTTCGAGTATGGCTTGGATGCTGGTCGGTTCCTCTGCCCATACCGGTATTGGTGTGTCCGCTCCTAGAAGTGTAAGCAGCGCAATGACGAGAGGAGCGATGATTCGTGCCGAAGTGGTCATGCTGGGTGAAAGGCATTTTATCATCATTCTGAGTTTAGAACCCGAGGCTGCTTTCTCTTGCGAAACATGATCGCTATAATTCCCTGTCTTTTCATCAAGGAGGATCACTCGTATGGTCAATGAGCGGCAACTGAGGATCTTTGTGAAGGAGTCACGGCCGAGGTTTGAGGATCTCTTGGGACAGATGGTGGAGGTGCCGTCGATCAGTATGGATTCATCCCGCTCGGGCGATATGCGACGTATGGCTGACCTTGCGAAGCAGTATTTGGTCGGGATGAATGCCAAGGTTCACGTGGTAGAGACCGGTGGGTACCCCATCGTCTCCGGCGGGTGGATGGTAGGGCCTGAGTATCCGACCGTCACAATCTACAATCATCTGGACGTGCAGCCGGCGCAGGAGCCGGAATGGAGGCAGGCGCCGTTTGTCTTTACGAAGGAACACGGGATGTATCGGGGGCGAGGAGCGACCGATGACAAGGGCCCGGCTCTCACGGCGATGTTTGGCGCTCGATATGCGATCGAGCAAGGTTGGCCGATCAACATCCGATTCTTGTGGGAACTCGAAGAAGAGATTGGAAGCCCCCACTTTGCCGCAGGGCTGAGAAACCACAGTGCGATCCCACGACCGGATTCCGTGGTTGTGTCGGATACGATCTGGATTGCCAAGGGGCGGCCTGCGGTGCCATACGGCTTGCGCGGCCTGCTCGGCGCACGTCTGATCCTGCGCACAGGGGAGAACGACGCACATTCGGGTGTGACCGGGGGAGCAGCTCGTAACCCGCTGGCCGAGTTGATGGAGGTGGCGAACAGCTGTGTTGATGCGAGAACCGGCAGGGTAAAAATTCCTGGTTTCCATGACGATGTGGTTAAGCCCACGACTACTGAGATCAAGGACTTCCTGAAGTCCGGCTTTGAAGTAGAACGTTTCAAGAAGGCCTACGGATTCCGATCGCTTCGCGTGCAGGATCCTGCCGATGTCATGCGACGGATTTGGGCATCTCCGACCTTCGAAATCCACGGTCTCAGTGGGGGATACCATGGACAGGGGGTGAAGACCGTCGTGCCCGGTCATGCCGAGCTCAAGGTGAGTATGCGGCTCGTTCCATGTCAGGTACCGGAAAGAGTGTTTGCTCTGTTGAAGAAGCATGTGGCGAAGGTGAATCCAGATGTGAAGGTGGCGAAGGAGGGCATGCTCCATCCATTCAAGGGTAGTTTCGAAGGGTCATATGTGGATTGTGTGAAACGTGCCGTAAAGGCAGGGTTTGGTAAAGACCCCGCATTTGTGCGAGAAGGAGGATCAATCGGTGCGGTGGTCACTATGCAGAAAACCTGGAAGGTACCAATCCTCTTCATAGGCTTGAGCCTGCCTGAGCATGGATATCATGCTCCCAACGAATATTACGATTGGGGTCAGGCTTCAGGGGGGATGAAGACGTTCGCTCATTACTTCTCAGAGTTAGCAAAGATCGGGAAGGCATAGGGTGTGTTTTTGAGCACCTTACAGATAGCCTGTGGAAAACTCGGGGAAAGTCTGTTTTTGAACGTCGGTGTCCCAAAAAATGCCTGACTACCACGTTTGCCATACAGTCCCTCATCCAAGAGCCATATCCTCAGTCGTGGTGAAGTCGTAAGTCATTGTAAATAAATGTAATGTATATTGTGAATCTTTGCTGGAAAGGCACAGATGTTGCTCAATGTGAAACAGGGGAGCTGGTCGCGCCGTTGAAATGATCGGTTGCTTGTCGGGAGGCGCTTGAGTATCCTGGCATCCTATGGAGACTGAGTCGTCTATCCAGGTAGTGGTTGTCATGGTCACAACGGCAAGCCAAGATGAAGCGATGAAGATTGCCGAACAGGTGGTACAGTCTCGCCTGGCTGCTTGCGCTTCTACGATTCCCACCGTGCGTTCAACATACTGGTGGGAAGGAAAGTTGATGAACGACCAGGAATCACTACTGCTGATCAAGACAACCTCTGATAAATT
>JANPKE010000530.1:0-6363 GCA_031425875.1 Nitrospirota bacterium | reverse complement strand
CATCATCCTTCGACGGAACGTCTGAGGGAGATGGCACAGCGTCTGCGACTGGTTCATCCGCACAAACCGGCATCGCTAGTGTTGTCGTAGGAGCTTCCGGTGTCGGCTCATCGATCGTCGGAGCGTTCATCACCCGAAACTGCGGTTCAGACTCTGCTGGTGCGGAGGCCTGTTCAGTTTCGAGTGTGGGGTGTTCCAACTCAGCAGCAGAAATCTCCAGATCGGACGAAGCCGGAGTCTGGGGAGTTGGCACAATCGAGAAAGAATCCGTTTCTTCAACGGAAGTATCCGGTGAAGACGGAGGCTGAACCTGGCTTCCACTCACTGTTGGGAGCAGTTCTGGTTCAGCTGGATTAGGCGATGGATCTACCGCCAGCTTCAGACTCTCTGTCGTTGGAGGATCGCCCTGCGCCAGCGGAATCGAAATGACCGACTCCTGAACGTGATCCCAGGGCATCGGCGCAATTGGAGATCCAGCAGAGGTGTGGTCTCCGAAGGACGTTGATTCTTTGCGCTCTGGTATTTCGACCGCGTGGTCTTCTAACACCTGCTCCTGGTGAGATCCCACTCCCGAGGCTGGGGTGGGTGCTTCCCCAACATTCGTCTCGGTGAGTTCCGACGGGGAACCATGTGCCGAACGATCACTTCCCAACTTCCATGCACTATTGAATACAGATTCCCAGGAGAAGCCTGGTTGCTTCCATGGTTCTGAAACCTCATTGCCTGAAACCGACACTGGGCTCGATCGGTGAGGCGCGCCTGGAGGCTGTTCTGTCACGACCCCCTTCGGTTCGGTCTCGACAGGTTGGAGTAGAGAGGGTTGTCTCTCCTCCACCTCTATCGGTGGAACGCTCGACTGTTCTGTTCCTAAGAATGCAGGCGCTGATATCTCTTCAACCTGGGATGACGCCATGACACTGGTATCTTCGGAGAACTGAATTGCACTCGCAGGCGCTTCCGGAGCAGTGGTGAGTTCCGTCGGTACAACAACCGTGGATGGGTCACTTGCATCATAGGGCGCACGTGGTTCACCCTCGGCCACCCATCCATCTTGTTCCTGACTCTCGATAGGACCACCTGGTGACACCATCGAATTGGGCGCCAGTTGCGTCTCAGCACTCTCAACCGCGAGTACTGATCTCTCTTCAACCTGTGATGAGGACATGTTGCTGATATCTTCGGCAGGCTGGATCGAACTCATCAGCGCTTCTGGAGCAGTGGTCGAGTCCTGGGGTGCGACACCCGTCAATGGGGCACTTGCATCAAAGGAGGCCTCGAGTGCGGTCTCGACCAACCCTCGGTCTTGTTCCTGAGTCGCAGCAGAAACATCCCCCGACACTGATGGGGGCGCGAGTGAGTGAGAACCTCCAAGCTCAACCTGTCCGGAAAGATCATCCAGCTGCGATCCCGAAGAAGTACTCCCACCTTCATCGGTGCGAGGTTCGTCCGATGCGGCACTTCCCACTTCATTCGTGCTGCTCACGGTCTGCGTTTGTTCTTGTAATGGAAGATCAGAGGGCAGCAATGCTTCATCGTGCTGGTGCGCTTGAGATGTCGGGAGGTCCGTGACCGTCGATGGGATAAGCGATCCCGGTGAATCAGATACAGTGGCTGCATCGGGAGAACCCGCCGACGTCACCAGAGAATCCTGAATCTCCCATGGCATCACCCCATCCATCGGTTCAGGACCTGCCGTAACACCCTGACTTGCCTCAGGCATGTCAAGAGTTGGGGTGTCGGTCGATGGTCCAGAATCACGAGACTGACGGGCCAGCAACTCACCGGTTTGCGCGTCAAAGAAGGACGCAAACCGAAATGCCACTGGGCTCGCTGGCGCAAGTTCTTTTATTTTGTCGTAGAGCTGGGAGGCATGGTGTGGATTATCTGGGTCAGGATCTTCGATCAAGATGTCGATCGCCTTGGCGAACTCAGCCACGGCCTCGAGTGTGTCTCCCTTTTCCTGATAGAGCCCCCCAAGCTTCTCCAAGTACGGCACACATCGCGGACCAGCCGCCAAGTATTCATGAAGTAACGATTCCGCAAGCCAGTAGTCTTGCCGCTGAAGCGCTTCGCTGATGAGGGAGTCAAAGGCTTGTCTCGCCGGGATCAAGCTCCCAAGACGAAGGTGGAGGGTGGCGAACAGCCGTCGCGCCTCCATATTTTGAGGGTCCAGCGCGAGTAATTCCTTCAGGGCGGTAGAAGAACGTCCATATTTCCCGTCATTCATTTGTGTGATGGCTTCCTCAAGAAGAGCGGTCTTCCTGCTGTAGCCAACCACACCACGCTTGTGAGCGCGGGAGGTCTGGGTTTTATCTGATTTTAAAGGGGGTTTCTTATTCACGCGCACACTACAACCTTAGCAGATCCGGACGCTATGTGAGCCTTCGGCAACAGCCCATTCTGCTCTTGCCGACGCCCGTGAAGTCGGGCCGTGACATGGGAGTTAACCCTTTAAGGGGTTTACAATCTCAATGCCTTACTCTCTCAAAGGTTTATCATGCCAAGCCATTGTAAGGTACTGACTTAACTTGCAATTCAATCCGCTGACGCGTAGGGGACCAGGGGTCGTCTGGCCCACACACGTAGCCTCTCTTTATCGGTATATTGGCGAACACACTTAACGATCGGCTCAGGATCGTGCCTCCAAGCTTGGGAGGGATGCTCGGCAGCGAGCGCCCCTCCTCTGGATATGCGCGGACGGGGCGCTTTTGAAAAACATCAGCTTGGTTGTGTCTTTCGACACGCCTATGGTACGGTCAGACTCATTTACACCGCATCAGCTGATACCACGGAATCAATAGTCCATCGTGCAAGCCCGTCCAATACCTCATCGCCCATCGAACACGACCAGGGAACTTAGCACCTGCCTGGTCTTGGTGCTTCTGCTCTTCTTGGCCTTCCCTCCTCCTCTATTTTCGCAAGGCGGAGGCAGCCAACCGACAAAAGTCGCGTTGGATTTCAACGAAGTCGAGATCCCTGTCTTCGTCCGCTTTATCAGTGAACTCACCGGAAAAAACTTTGTCCTGGATGAGACCATTAAAAAGCAGGGCGGAAAAGTATCCGTGTTTTCTCCGACTAAAGTTTCACCGGACCAGGCTTTCACCATGTTCGTTGCGGCATTAGAAGCAGCCCGTATCGCCGTGGTCCCGAAGGGAGGAAACCTCTATCAGGTGGTCCCCATGGGTGACCTTCCGCCGGAGCGGGGTGTGTTTGTCTATAAGCTGAAACACGCCAACGCGACTGATCTTGCCGCTGTTCTCACCAATTTGGTGGCACGCTCACAAACCGTGGCGCAGATCACACCTGGCACTCGTCCACCTGTCAGACCGCTGACGGAATTCGAGGCTCCGGTCCAAGTGTTTGCCGATAAGGCGACCAACTCCATTGTGATCAGTTCAACCAAACTCGCCTGGAGTCATCTCCAAGCCGTGATTCGCGATCTTGATATCCGCCGCAAGCAGGTCTTTGTGGAGGCGGTAATCCTGGAGGTTCAAGTGGATCGCCTTCGCCAAATCGGCACAGATCCGACGCAGGTGCTCGGCGCGGCAAAATCTGGCTTTATCCAGGGGATCGGCGGGTTCAACAGGGCACCGGAAGACCTGGCAACCTTTGCCCAGGCGATCACTGGCGCGGCGGCCGGAGGGGCAAGCGGTGGCGTAGCACCGCTCCTGAATACGCTGAACGTGCGCGCATTCATGAACCTCCTGATGAACCTGACTGATACGAATGTCCTCTCAACACCCCAGGTGCTGGCCGCCGATAACCAGAAGGCGAAGATCGTCGTCGGTGAAAATCGTCCGTTTCCAACCGGCCAGGCCCAAGGCATCACAGGGGGAACACTCGTCACCATTGAGCGAAAAGATGTCGGCGTGACGTTAGAGTTGACTCCGCAGGTCCTCGAAGGTGATTTGATCCGCCTGGAAATTAAACAAGAGATTACGGCGATCGCTGAAAATGTGGCTCAAACCATCGGCTCCGGTACAGCCAGTATCCCCGTCGGCCCCACCACCACAAAAAGGTCTATGGAAACCACAACCGTCGCGCAGGATCAACAGACACTTGTGGTGGGGGGACTCGTGCGGGACAACGTCACGATCAGCGAACGGAAAATCCCTCTCTTGGGTGACATTCCATGGCTTGGGTGGTTGTTTAAATCTCAGTCGCGCGCGACCGAGAAGCTGAACCTTCTCGTCTTTCTCACGCCGCACTTAGTCCGGGACGACGCAGATGTGGTGGAATTGAACGCAAGAAAGGCTAGAGATATCAATATCTTGCAACGAGATAACCGAATTGAAGAACCGACCAAACTCAAGCAGGATGTGCTGGAACGGCTCGAGCTCCCGTCAACCGTCCCTCCTCCCTCTTTAACGGATAAGCCCAGCAAGCCTTAACAGGACGTTGAAAAAGTCAGCCAACCTCGTTCTCGGATCGCTCAGAGGCTCAATGTACCAAATCGTACGTCAAGGCCTCAGCGAGCGAAGAGGCTTGCTGGGCAGCCTTTTTGAGCATCCTGAATATATTCGGGGGGAAGCGCCAGCTCAACAAGGCTCCCACAAATCGTGATAGAGACCTATGGTAGGCGCCTTACGCCCCCCTCCGAGGAATGGCTCCTGGCCATCTACCTGGATAGACTGGGCCCTACGGAGGGCAACCACATGTCAGACCTACTGGTGAACTGGCGAATACACCCGCGGCTTCCCGTAGCCTATCCTGCGATATTCGGAGGTGCTCCGTTTGTGGGCGAAGGGGTGGTTTCTGACCTGTCCATGGCAGGCTGTGCTGTCACCTGTGAGCGGACTGTGCTCATGGGGAGCTATATTAAACTGAGCGTCCTCCTGCCGGATCCGACCGCATCCCTGTTCATCGAACTGGGGAAAGTCCGCTGGGTCAAGGAACATACCTTTGGCGTTGAGTTCATTCGCGTCCCGATGATGACCCGCCACCGATTGGATCGAGTCATGTCTCCAGCGCCGGCTCTAGACGTGAACTGCTTGCCGGCATTGGTCTGAGGCTCAGTCAAGCCCCCTCAAGTCCATGCAATCGGTCTGCTCTGCCGCGATGCGATAAAGGCTAGAATCCAATAAGAGAGCATAGGATGTAGTGGGAACACCGGCCACTCCTTGACAAGCAGCTACAGGACGAACGTTGATCGAGGACCTTATTAGGCCGGACGGTTCACCGCCTACCATTCCTATGCCCTAAACGAGGCAATTTGAGATGTATTGGATGGAGAGAGGGAAAAATTGCTCTCGTGGCCGGTGGTAAGCCCGGCCACCCCTGGCTGTAAACCATGCTGCCCCGCGAGAAGGAACCTGGGTTGCGAGCGTGCGACGCTACGGCTTCACGTCAAAGTGAATCGATATGCCCGCATGCGCGAAGATCGTATCGATCGTGGATTCATAGGGATTCACAAACCTTTGCCCTTGCACCCCACCCGTAAAGTTAAGTTCGGACAGCCCGAACCGATCCGACGTCAGCCCACTGTGATGGGCATGGATATATTTCGCCTCTGCAAACAGGGCCACGTACTTGAAGAGATGCGCCTTGATTCCGCCGACGCCCATAAATGCGACCGTCGTATCCCGTTCTTCGGTAATGGCGTTGAAAAACCCCGTCCCCAGTCTTCCACCTGGCCTCTGCGCCATCTGATGTGCGCCCACGCCGATCCCGACGTACGGAAACCACCGCCCATTGGGATAGGATTCGGAAATCGCTATGGGATAGCGAATCAGGAAATTGGAGCCGACGTAGATGCCCTGTCCCTCCGTTGTGGTACCCGCCCCCGTTGCAGGATCACGATTATAATTATCCACACAGCAGGCCACGTCCGCATACCAAATAAAGCCGGTGATTTCCACGCCGAGATCGAATCCCAACAACTTGTGTCTGGTTGGAAACCAGATCCCCGCGTTGCCGCCGACCGAGTGTTTCGTCTGATAGTCGATATTCTCGACTATCGTTGGCTGGGTCCCATCCGTGAACGTGGCGTCATGACTGCGCGGAACTGCGATGCCCGCCATCACGGAAATATAGGGCTCGAGCGTCCCTGAAGACATGGTTGGAGGATCAGGCGAGATCGCATAGGGATCGGCGACCCGGTGGCTAGACGGATCTTCCGCCCGAGCGACTTCAGCGTAGCCAAAGACACAGAGCAGGCAAATGATCGCCGAAATTCTCGTTTTCATTCATCGCCCTCCAACAGATAAAGAAACCAGTTTCTTCGACGAATGTGGGTTGTACAACGTTGGATTCATGAGTCTCTCATCGTTGATTAGTAAGGCGAGACGAGTGCGTCTGCGTGAGACTCGACTTGCCCCCCGACCCTACGGCTTCCAGTCAAAGTGCATCGATATACCCGCATGC
>JANPKE010000529.1:0-2396 GCA_031425875.1 Nitrospirota bacterium | reverse complement strand
AGATCAGTTCCAAGGCCAAGGTTGGGAATCTTCGTGAGCGCCGTTTCGATCAGCTTGGTGTAGGCCTTAATCGTATGGCGTCGATTCATGGCCTGTAATACCTGGTTGTCTCCGCTTTGTAGAGGAATATGGAGGTACGAGCAGAGTTTGTTGGATGAGGCGAGGAAATCAATCAATTCGTCGCTGACAGTGGTCGGCTCAATCGATGAAATGCGGATGCGTTCGAGGCCGTCGATCTGATCGAGTCGACGAAGTAATGCACCAAAGTCTTTGCCGCCGTGAACATATTGCCCAATATTCACGCCTGTCAGGACGATCTCTCGATAGCCCCGTACGACCAAGCTGTCGGCTTCGCGCAGGATATCGTCAAACGTCCGGCTGCGCTCGTGTCCCCTGGCAAACGGGATAATGCAGAAACTACACATGGCGCTGCAGCCGTCCTGGATCTTGAGTAATGCACGGGTGGAGTCCGGTTCTGCAAAATGAGGCAGATCGAAGTCTCCGCGTGCCATTGTCTTTGTGTGGTGAACATCCGGGACGGGTCGCTTCCTCAACTCATGCACGGGCGGGAGATAAGCCGGCAAGTTAAGCTTGAATTGGTGACCGACG
The DNA here is from genome assembly GCA_031425875.1 of Nitrospirota bacterium. Classification (GTDB taxonomy): domain Bacteria; phylum Nitrospirota; class Nitrospiria; order Nitrospirales; family Nitrospiraceae; genus Nitrospira_D. Next base: position 1,787 of record JANPKE010000529.1, on the reverse strand, counting down.
ATGAGATCGATACCGACTTGCTGTTTGAGCTGTTCCATGCCTGTTTGGGCATAGCAGCCGGTGACGGCGATGAATGCATGCGGAGAGTGTTTCAGGGTTTTCCGAATGAGATAGCGCGAGGTTCGTTCAGCATCTTCCGTTACCGCGCAGGTATTGAGCACAAGGAGATCGGTCGGCTGGCCGAATTCCACAAGCTCAAATCCCTTCCGCCTAAGCCCTTCCCCGAGGATCGAGGTTTCGGCTTGATTCAGTCGGCAGCCGAGCGTATGAAGAGATGCACGGGTTGTCACCATAGGGTGGCATTATAGGGAGATTAGGCCTGTTCCAGCAAGGTTGCTTCTTGCGACCGGGGATCTCAAGGATTGTGAGCCAATTGTCGGAACAACCCATGATCAGGTTGCATCCGAGTCGCCGGGGAGAGCGTGAGGATCGTGCATCTGCGTCCGCTCATCGTTTTTGTTTTGACAGGATTGTTCTGGAGCCATCCTGTGACGGGATGGAGCACGGAGTCACTTCCCACCGAGCCCGATCTTGCTACCCGTGTCGATGAGCTGTATGACCATGAGGCCCGTCTCTTCATCATGCTGTATTCGCTTCGTGGAAACGGCCAAATCGACTATGTCTCGGCCCGGCTGGTGCAGGAGTATTCGCGTAGTACCTACGGTAATCCTATCTATCAGACCGAGGCCCAGCCACTCTTCTATTGGTGGAACCACACTATGTGGAATGACCCTGAACAGGATGGGGTCAATGGCAACGAAAAGGTCTACCAGGAAAACACGGACTTCGACATCTCGCGATACAAACCCTGTTTATTCAACGGACAGCCCTGTTAGCTTCAGTGCCAGCCAGTGAGATGGTCCCCGCCTGTTTTGTGATTCTGCTGAGAGGCGGCGCGAGGCGGTGGTATTCTGCATGGCAACCGAAGCGATTTTCCCTGCTGATGGTACGTCCATCCGATTCGGCTCACGTTTGTGCGAGTCAGTTTCCATGAAACAAGGATCCTTCGACTTATCAAGCCTTATGAATCGCCGCATCCTCGTGATGCTGCCATTGGGCTTTGCCTCCGGTCTCCCACTCGCCCTCACCTCCGGGACCTTACAGGCCTGGCTGACGGTGGAGGGAGTTGACCTCAAGACCATCGGTATTTTCACGATGGTCGGCCTGCCCTATACGCTCAAGTTCTTGTGGGCTCCTGTGATGGATCGTGTGATCCCTCCCTGGTTCGGGCGGCGGCGCGGCTGGATGGTGCTGACGCAACTCTGTGTGGCGGTCGGTCTGGGACTCATGGCCCTCACCAATCCTCGGATACATCCTGGATGGTTGGCGGCCTATGCCGTGCTTGTGGCGTTCCTGGCCGCCTCTCTGGATATTGTCTTCGACGCCTATCGCACAGACACGCTCCATTCTCATGAGCGCGGTTTGGGTGCGGCGGTATGGGTGAACGGCTATCGAATTGCCCTATTAGCCTCTGGGGCCGGTGCGCTCGTACTGGCCGATTATGTCGGGTGGCCAATGACGTATCTGGCGATGGCAGCCGTCATGGTAGCCGGAGTAGGCATCGTCTTGATCAGCCCCAACCCCACGTTCATCGCCGAGGCTCCAAAGAGCATGAGGGAAGCAGTCGGTGCACCGTTGGCGGAGTTCTTTGGACGACCCCATGCGTTGGGGTTCTTGGGCGTGATTGTCCTCTATAAGCTCGGAGACGCGTTTGCCTCTGCGCTCCAGACCGCCTTTCTGATCGGAGGGCTTGGTTTTTCTGCGACGGATGTCGGCGCGGTGAAGGG
>JANPKE010000528.1:0-6729 GCA_031425875.1 Nitrospirota bacterium | reverse complement strand
GGAAGTGGCGAGGGCTTTGCATCAATCAAAAGAGATCCCATCCGTGATGCTTCTGCCCTTTCTTGACCTTCCTCTCCGGCGGCCCCTATAATCCCGCTACGTGTCGGTTGTAAGATACTGATTCAACGAATAAAATGCCTGAATTCACTCACTTCAATGAATCGGGACGGGCTCGGATGGTCGACATCAGTGCCAAGGGCTCAACGGAGCGTCTCGCCACTGCGCAGGCCAGAGTTTTCCTTCTTCCGGAAACCCTTGAAAAGATTCAACGAGGAAAGATCGCGAAGGGTGACGTGCTGGCTGTCGCCCAGGTGGCCGGTGTGATGGGAGCCAAGAAGACGCCGGACCTCATTCCTATGTGCCATCCGATTCTCCTGACGAGTGTCGATATCTCTTTCAAGGAGGAGCCTCAGCCGAATCCAGAAGGCCGTTGCTCCATCACCATTACAGCGACTGCCAAGACAACAGGACCAACGGGGGTCGAAATGGAAGCCATGACGGCAGCTTCAGTCGCGGCGTTGACCATTTACGATATGTGCAAGGCGGTGGATCGCGGGATGAGCTTTGGCGACGTCTGTCTGCTTTCAAAATCGGGCGGGAAATCAGGGCTGTATACCAAGTATGGTTAAGGGTAGGGGCTCGGGACGATGATTACGGTGCGATTGTTTGGTATGACGAAGATGCTGGCAGAGAATCAGGATTCCCTGTCGTTGAATGTGGCGAATGGCCGGCAGGTTAAGGATCTGGTCGGTGCAATCGAGGCCAGCCATCCCGCAATCGCAGAACTGATTCAGAAGAGGAAGGTGCTCGTGTCCGTGAATCAGGATATTGCGCACGAAGAGACGATCATCAATGACGGCGATGAGGTTGCGCTTTTGCCTCCGTTCGCCGGAGGGTCAGGTCAGGAACCGATAGACGAGGGGCAGTTCGTCCGTCTCCAGCGAGAGAATTTCTCTCTTGATCGGGAGCTTGATCGGGTACGGAGTCGATCGAAACGGATCGGTGGAATCGCCATATTTTTGGGCATTGCGCGTGACCGATCGCGGGGGCGGGATGTTGATGGCATTACGTTCGAGCACTACGAAGGAATGGCCCAGAAGAAGCTGCGTGAAATTCGAGAACGGGCGCTGAAAGACTTCGATATCCTAGAGTTGCTCATCATCCATCGGTATGGCGAAATCACGATCGGTGAAAATATTGTGTTGATCATCGCCGGTGCGGAGCACCGAGCCGACGCGTTCAATGCCTGTCGGTGGGCGATTGATGAGTTGAAACAAATCACTCCGATTTGGAAGCTGGAACATACGCCAGAAGGGGAAGTCTGGGTGGAGGAACATCCCTAAATTCGTGAAGCGTGAAACGTGAGTGTTGAAAAATTGAAAGTAATGGTCGGGTGCAAGTGATGGATGAATTCACGGAAGATATAGCGCATGTGGCTGCACAGGACATGCTCGGGCGGCCGTTGAAGAGTTTGCGGTTGTCCGTGACCGATCGCTGTAATCTTCGTTGCCGGTACTGTATGCCCGAGCCGGAGTATGTCTGGCTGCCGCGCGAAGATCTCCTGAGCTTCGAAGAAATGTCGACGCTCGTCGGCTATTTTGCCGATCTGGGGGTGGATAAGGTCAGACTGACCGGGGGGGAGCCCTTATTGCGTCGGGATCTGGCGCGGCTAGTTCGGCTGCTTCGACAGGACCGACGAATTACCGAAGTGGCCTTGACGACAAATGGAGTGTTACTGGCCGAGTCGGTCCAAGACCTCTACTATGCCGGGCTCGACCGCATCACCGTCAGTCTCGATACACTGAAACCAGAACGGTTTCGTCAACTGACGGGGCGAGATGAATTTTCGCGTGTTCTGGAGGGCATTGAATCGGTTGGGAAGGCGGGCTTTACACATCTGAAGCTCGACACGGTCGCGATTCGCGGGTTCAATGATGATGAACTGAACGAGTTGATTGAATGGGGCAAGCGTTATCACGCTGAGGTGCGTTTTATCGAATACATGGATGTTGGGGGAGCCAACGAGTGGAGGATGGACAAGGTCCTGTCTCAGGACATGATCCTCGATACTCTCGCTCGACGGTACGGTCGAATCACCGCACTTCCAGAACGGGGGGCCGCTCCCGCCCAACGATTTTGCTTGCCGGACGGCACGATCTTTGGGATTATCCCCTCGACGACCACACCGTTTTGCGCGCAGTGTGACCGCAGTCGTGTCACCGCTGATGGGCTGTGGTACCTATGCTTGTACGCGGGATCTGGAGTTGACCTCCGCAAGCCTCTTCGCAGGAACATGCATCCAGCGCACATGCGGGAAATTATTCGGTTGGGATGGGCTGCTCGTCGCGATCGTGGCGCTGAGGAGCGGAAGGCGCTGGAACGGGCAGGGCTTCGAGACGGAGGGCTGATTGAGATCGATCGTCTCCGGGAAGATCCCCATCTGGAAATGCATGCCCGTGGTGGGTGAGCGAGGCACCTGTTCTCATCGAGCCCGTGTTGGCCTCTTTCCATGCTCGTGTTGGTACGGATTGTGATGGACTGAGTCACCCCACTATTGGATTTCTGGATGCACGATGCCTGATACCGATTTGTTGACGTTGCTCGGGATTGGTTTTGTGCTGGGACTGCGGCACGCTCTGGATACAGACCATCTCGCAGCGGTCTCGACCGTTCTTGCCGAACGGCCGTCGTTTCTGGCGTCCGGCGCTGTCGGATTGTGGTGGGGGACCGGCCACACGCTGACGCTGCTGCTGGTTGGATCGATCGTGCTTGCCTGGGGATTCCATATTCCTGCTGAATTTGAAGTCATGGCCGAATCGGGAGTCGGACTGCTCCTGATTGTACTTGGGGGGAGTCTTGCGCTGAAATTGTATCGTGAGCGTTGGCATGTCCATAGCCATGACCACGACGGTCAGCCGCATGTCCACCTACACACCCATCAGCAACAACGCGATCATTGCCATCGGCATTGGATGACGGAAGCAATTCGTCCGTTGTGTATTGGCATGGTGCATGGGCTTGCTGGATCAGCCGCTCTGATGCTGATGATTGTGGCGGCGACGACAACCCTGGTCAGCGGGCTTGTGGCGATCCTCGTCTTTGGCGTTGGATCGATCATCGGCATGATGGCGATCGGTTTGACCTTGAGTGTACCGGTCATCTATTCGCGTTCGATGAGTCAGCGACTCTTTGTGGGCGTTCAGGGATTCGCCAGCCTTGCTAGTATCCTGGTTGGGGTATGGATGTTGGTGGAGTTGACCCCCTCAGTTCTCGGGTACTGAGGCGGTCTGGTGTATCAGGCGCCATACGCAGGAAGGTGCATCAAGGGTAGCCCTGTGCTATTGTCTGCGAATTGATGGAGCGTAATGGGTCGAGAGGGTAGGACTGCATTAAGGCAATAACCATGACGTGGTTCAAGAAAGAGAAACCTGCAGAATCCGCCCCGCCGCCACGTTCAAAAGGCAGCGAGGGGATGTGGCTTAAGTGCAATCACTGCCGGGAGATCGTCTACCGCAAGGAGGTTGACCGGAACAACAAGGTTTGCCCAAAGTGCGAGTATCATTTCCCGATCTCGGTCACTGAGCGGATTGGCTTACTCCTTGATCTCGGTACCTTCAAAGAATGGGATGCGAGTTTAGAAGCGCAGGATCCGTTGAAGTTCCAAGATACCAAGCCGTATCGAGATCGTGTCAAGGCCCACCAAGAAAAGACGGGCCGGAAGGATGCGCTTGTTATCGGCGAAGGCCTGGTCAACGCGCGTCGGGTGGTGCTCTGTGTCTTCGATTTCAGTTTTATGGGCGGGAGTATGGGGTCTGTGGTCGGGGAAAAGCTCTGCCGTGCGATTGATCGGGCGTTGGAACTAAAGCTGCCGGTCATTCTCGTCACCACCTCTGGGGGCGCGCGGATGCAGGAAGGCATCCTTTCGTTGATGCAGATGGCCAAGACCTCGACTGCGGTCGCGAAGCTGGGCGAGGCCAAACTGCCGTTTATCTCGATTCTTGCCGATCCGACGTTCGGCGGCGTCACCGCTAGTGTGGCGATGTTGGGAGATGTCATCATTGCGGAGCCAAAAGCGTTGATTGGGTTTGCGGGACCTCGTGTCATCGAACAAACTATCAAGCAGCAGTTGCCGGATCAGTTCCAACGGGCCGAGTTTCTTCTCGAACACGGCATGATCGATATGATCGTCGAGCGCAAGCGTCTCAAGGAGACGGTTGGCACCCTCGTGAATCATTTTTAGCCTTCTGCGTCTCCCGGCTTGTCGATGAGCTACTCCTCCATGATTGAGTACCTCTACGCGCTTCAGAAGCACGGTATCAAGCTGGGCCTGGAGACCATGCAGATTCTGTTGGACAGGGTCGGCAATCCTCATCGCTCACTTCGCGTCCTTCATATTGGAGGCACCAACGGTAAGGGGTCGACGGCGGCGATGGTTGCGGCCGTCCTTCAGCATGCAGGCCGACGGGTCGGGCTCTATACCTCTCCTCACCTTATCGAGTTTCGGGAGAGGATTCGTGTCAACGGATGCATGATTCCGGAGCCTCACGTCGAGGCGCAGATCGCGCGTTTGCGGGCCGTGCTCGAAGATAATCTGGAACCGACGTTTTTTGAGATGACGACGGCTCTGGCATTCCTCTATTTCGCAGAATCTGAAGTCGATGTCGCCGTATTGGAAGTTGGGTTAGGCGGGCGCTTCGATGCAACCAACGTGGTGGAGCACCCACTGGCCAGTGTGATCACGACGATCGGCTTGGATCATCAGGAGTACTTGGGGCACACGGAGGAGGCGATCGCATTTGAAAAGGGGGGAATCATTAAGCCCTTTGTCCCGGTTGTGATCGGACGGATGGGAGAGGAAGCAGAACAGGTGCTACGCCGGATCGCGCAGGATCGTGCAGCTCCCCTGTGGCAGCTTGGCCGCGACTTTGCTATTGATGGAAATCGTTTCGAGGGACTGACGTATCGAGGCGTGACTCGTGTGTGGGAGGATCTAACTTGTGGTTTGGCAGGGCGTCACCAGTGGGACAATGCCGCTTGTGCGTTGGCACTTCTTGAATCAGTGGATCTAGCTGGGATGGCTGTGGATGCGGCAGCCGTTCGCAATGGCCTGTGTACGGTCTCATGGGAAGGTCGGTTAGAGGTGATTGGCGAGTATCCCACGGTCGTGCTCGACGGCGCCCATAACCCTGCTGCCGCGCATGCGCTCGCGGAGTATCTCACGGACTTTGCCGTCAGTCACCCCACATCGCGGATTATCCTCGTCTGGGGCATGATGCGAGATAAAGATCGCCGGGGCTTTATCGATCCGCTGTTACCCTGTGTGTCGGAAATCGTGCTGACGCAGGCGACCCTCGCACGGTCTGCTACAGTCCAAGAACTCCGTGCAACTCTGCGCGAGTGGCAAGGGCCGGTACGTGAGGCCGTCCGTCCTATGGACGCGTTGACAGTTGCCAGAAGCCAAGCCATGCCTCATGATCTCATCTGTATCGCCGGATCGTTGATGCTTCTGGGGGATATCAAAGCGGCAGTGCGTGGCTGCGGGTTGTCACCGATTCGTGGCTAGCATGGCGGGTCCTCTCGTGTGGGTTCGCTGGCAGCTCATTCTCATCGTCGCCATCCTCACTCTCATTCCCTTTCCTGGATCAGCGGCAGACACCCAAGTAGGTGTCGGAACGTCGCCAGCTGGATCCGCTCCTCTCGATATCACGGCAGAGCGGATTGACTATCGACAAGATCAAGACATCTACGAAGCAAACGGATCGGTGGTGATTCAACAGGGGGCGATCAAGCTGACGGCTGACCACGCTACCATTCAGGTCATGTCGGGGATTCTCACTGCCGTCGGCCATGTTCATTTAACGGACCCGCAGGCCGATGTGACGGCTGAGCGGATGGAACTCAATGTCAATACGGAGGCTGGCGTGGCCACACATGCCCAGCTCTACACTCCGACAACCAACTCATCAATATCCGGCCGCCGCCTGCAGAGATTCTCTGAATACCACTACCGAGTCAAAGAAGGCAGCTTCACGAATTGTGATGCGAAAGATGGAGAAGTGCCGGCGTGGCGCTTTCGGTTTAAGGATCTGGATCTGACCATGGGAGACACGTTGGGATCCAAGGGCGGGTGGTTCTGTGTCTTGGACGTGCCCACGATTCCACTCCCCACCTTCTCCTTTCCCATGACCAAACGACAAACCGGCTTTCTGATTCCTAGCCCGAGTTATGACAATCGATTTGGATTCCACCTGAAGCAGAGCTTTTTTTGGGCGATTAATCCGAGTCAAGACTTGACGGTCACACCGTCCTACTACAGTGACCTCGGATATGGTTCCGATTTTGAGTATCGGTATGTCTTGGACCGGCGATCTCGGGGCAAGTGGTACGTGAGCTATCTGCAACAGACACAGCTTCCCAATGTCTCCGGCCTCACCGACACCGGGGGAGATGTCAAACAGGCACGTGCGGCACTCATCGGAACCCATACGCAATACCTCACCGATACGTTGCTGCTCCGCGCCAACGCCAATTTGGTCACAGACCCTAACTATTTCCAACAACTGAGCAATTCAGGGATACTCCGTGCTTCGCCGAGCAGTGAATCAAACCTCTTGGTGACCCAGCGCTTGCCCTACGGCAACCTGTATCTTCTGGGCCTCTATTTGCAACCGCTACAAGCCGGAGGAAAGGATACGTTTCAACGGCTTCCGGAGGCCGGCTATAGTCTGC
>JANPKE010000527.1:0-2920 GCA_031425875.1 Nitrospirota bacterium | reverse complement strand
CACGACTCTTTCAATCCATACCGGGCAAATCCATCCCACAGCGAACTACGAGGAACCGGACCCAGCCTGCCGTTTGGATGGGATCACACGTGCCGTCCAAGAACGAAAGGTTCGTTACGCGCTCTTGAACGCCTTCGGATTCGGCAGTAACAATGCCACGGTCGTCTTCAAGAAATTTGTGGCATAACAACGGTTGAACGATATCGAGGGCCCCGTCGCAGCCTTCACATGCGACAAGCCTTATTCCACTTGAAGGAGTACCTATCATGACTGAACGGATCGATCCCGCAGTTACCGCTAAAATCATTCAGGCCTTGGCCAGCTATCTCAAACGAGACCCAGCGTCGATTACTGAGGAGCATCATCTACGTGATGACCTCGGCCTCGATTCGGTGGCGATCATCGAACTGCTGTTCGAGATCGAGGAACGATTCAAGCTTCAAATTCCAGACCAAGACCTTCCGGGGTTGAGTACCGTTGGTACCGTAGCGGGGTATGTCCAGCGACGGCTTGCTGAATCGAAAACAGAGTCTAAGCCTGAATCGCCCAAGCCCGTGGCTGCTGCCAGCAAGTCGAAATCAGCCAAGTCGACCAAGACCAAGACAACCTCAGCCAAATCCCCCTCTACCAAGAAGGCAGCCGCGGCAAAGTCTGTTATGGCCAGAAAATCGAAAAAGACATCCTCCGGCACATCAGGGAAGAAGAAAGTCACGGCCCGATGAGCAAACCACAACTACCTTCTCCAATCACATTGGCCCAAATCCACGAGCTTGTTGGAGGGACGATTCACGGAGACGACCAGACACCGATCTCCAGCTTGACAAGCCTCGGTGAAGCCGATCCACAGGCCCTATCGTTTGTTGCCAACGAGAAAATGTCGAAGGCAGTGGCCACTCTTCGCGTCGCGGCACTCCTGGTCCATCGGCATTTCTCCGATCTCGCCGTACCGCAAATCGTCGTCGACAATCCGCTGTTGGCCTTCGCACGCGTCGCACAGAAATTTTTCGTTCACGTTCCGAGGCCCCGCGGTATCGCCGAGTTAATCACGCAAGGATCAGATGTGCAGATCGGAAGTGATCCCTCGATCTGGCCATGCGTGACGCTGGGCGACCGCGTGACAATCGGCAATCGCGTCACGCTCTATCCGGGGGTCTTTATCGGATCGGATTCAAGGATTGGGGACGATTCCGTTCTCTATCCCAATGTCGTCGTTCGCGAGGGCTGCTCACTTGGGGCGCGAGTGATCGTGCATAGTGGAACCGTGATCGGAGCCGATGGGTTCGGATACGTGCAGCATCAAGGCCGACACCATAAGATCCCCCAACTCGGTGGTGTCGTCATTGAAGATGACGTTGAGCTGGGAGCAAATGTAACGGTCGACCGTGCGACATTCGGTCGGACCCTCATCAAGCAGGGCACCAAAGTCGACAATCTCGTCCAGATTGCCCACAATGTCACAGTGGGAGAGCACTGCATCCTGGTTGCGCAGGTTGGCATCGCCGGAAGTACCACCATCGGCCGTCACGTGATGATCGGTGGCCAAGCCGGGCTTTCAGACCACATTACCATCGGCGACCAGGTGATGATCGCAGCGAAATCAGGCGTCAATCGTAGCGTAGAATCGAACCAGATCGTTGGAGGAAGTCCCGCGCTGCCACGTGAAAAAGCCCTGAGGGTTCAGGGTGTGATCTTCCACTTGCCTGAGTTGAAACAACTCGTGCGAGAGTTGGAGCAGCGCGTGGTCACGCTTGAAAATCAGCTCAAGAAGCCGGTGCGTCGGCCCGCACGATCAAAGGCGAGGCAGTCCAAAAAGAAATAAGTTCTTATTTCTTTACCTTACCTAGCTTGATCACTCTTCGCCATAAGAACAGCCTTGCCCAATAGTATCCCGCCCAGGGCATCAAGAGCGCCGGCACGATGCTCACTCGTTCATAGGCAAATGCTGCAATGGTCCCTCCTACCAAGAGGAGGCCCCCAAGCAAATAGGCGAATGGAACGAACTGGCGTCCCGGATGCTCAATCGTTGTCGCGTCCGACCTCTTCTTGAGCGTTCCTCGCTGCCGACTCAAGCCTTCCCTCATGCGAGCCGCCAGAACTTCGGGAAACTCCCGTAAGAGATAGCGCTGGTAGAGCGTCTGCACCACCCCCAAGCCTATGCCTGACATGAACAAGGCTGAACTTTGATAGAAGGTATCCCAGGAATAGCTGTCGGTGGCGAGCCATTGGTATCCCAGACCTCCAACTGCCCCGATCACACAGATCAGCCCGAGCAGACCGGATGGCATGAGGATGTAAGTTTTTACATACTCCTGGGCTTGCTGCATCGTTTGCTGCGGATGTTGAACGTTGATGAGTTTCGGCACGTGATTCCCTTCACAATTGCCAATCTACCAAGAAGTCAGCCTGTGCATTATAACCATCTAGATCTCCACAGCAAAGGGGAGAACGCGGGGATGGCTCATTGATTTTAATCTGATGGACAGCGCGTGGACCACTCGTTCTTCCCGTAGAACTGTGTGTCTTGTTGGCATTTCTGTGGATTACCCATACAAGGCATCAAAAGACCATCGTGAGCAAAGTACTGTGGTGTTGAGTTGAGCCTTCCACACAAAGAAAGGGATGTCCGCTTGAAATGTAAGACGGACCCGATTGTTCTTTCGAGCTGGATCGTACCGGCAAGAACGAACACCGAGGCTAGCGGTAAAGCTCTGTCTGATGGATGCCGATCGATACTATTGTGAGGGATTGAGGGTTGAATCGGAAGGAGATGGCCAAGGTTGCCTTTGTCCCAGATCTGTGTCTCGCCGTGGTTGACCCGGAATCGTAGTCGTCGGTCCTAACCAACAGGATTTAGAATTCTTGCTTTCTACTGATGCGATCTCCAACTGCATGGTCCCGAGTTCTCCTTGCAATTTCACAT
>JANPKE010000526.1:0-4259 GCA_031425875.1 Nitrospirota bacterium | reverse complement strand
CGTCTGGGCGAAGAATATCGCCGGACCGGCTCCGGCATAGATTTGTAGCGGGCACCGTGCATTCTCGTCTTCCGGGGACCAGTTGTCCTCATCATAATGCCGGCCGTCCTTATCGTAATGCCGACCATCCTTGTCGTCCTTGTCGTAATGGCGACCATCTTTATCGTATGTTTTATCGTATGTCGACGCGTGACGGGTGCGATCATGGCCGTCACGATCGTGACAGCCCATTCTTTTTCTCACAATCACATTCATGGCCACCGTGGAGACGCGGAGGTTGGACCCGTCAGAAAATCCGTTTTGCTTCTCCAAATGCGGTGTGGTGCTGAATCCTTCCAGTTCGAACCCTAACCAGTTCATTCGGTGGGTCGGGAGGAAGTAGCCGACTTTCATACCGTAGACCGCCGAGTTGGCCAGATCCAAACTTTCGACCCCTGTCCCCTTGAGCGTGCCTGTTCCATCGAGGTTCGTAAAACTATGCCCCAGCGTATATCCGCCGAAACCGGCTACGTAGAGTTCGCCCTCGTGTCGTCGTTCCACGACACGCTCCCTCACCACGGTTCGATCATGCGGCACGCGCTCGCCTATGGCTTGTTCACGTTGTATGGTGCGTTCGCTCTCCGGGTCGAGCGTTGGAGAACGATCCGGGAAGGTCGTTTGCGCAGACGAGAGCGAGAATCCAGTCAGAACGCTGAGGACTCCCGCTACAACAGCTTTTGTCTTCAACTTCATAAAGGCAACCTCCTTGTATATGGTAAGAATTACGTAACGTACGTATAAGATTTAGCAAGATGCGCGCCTTCATTGTCTTGCTCAGGGCAGCATATATTTTTCTTTGAAATATGAACGGGTTGAAACAGGGAGACGAAGACGAGAGGCAATCACACTCATTGAGCCCTGCCCATCGATTCGAGAAGGCCCGGGATAATGTGTCTCGCTCGCGCATAATTTCCATTGTCCCCTCTCATCGGACAGCCAGACAATGGCCACATGTCAGAGAGGCTCCTCGTCGTCAACTTCGAGCGCTCTCGGCGATCCATCCCACACTTGACCTGCATCGGTGACAAAGATGAGGGAAGCGGCCTCGAGCATATTGGCAGCAATGAAGTCCGGCCAGCGCCCTTCAGTCATGTTCCAGGTGGTTTCGTGGCCGTTCGACAAGAGGATCGTTCGGCATCCAGCCGCTCGTCCCGCCTCCATATCATCCAAGGTGTCGCCGATCATCCAGGACCGTTGCGGGTCCATGTTGTATTCGTCTGCGGCTTGGATCACCAGGCCGGATTCTGGTTTGCGACAGCGGCATTCGTGTGCCAGTGCCGCCATCGTGCCCTCGGGATGGTGCGGACAGTGGTACACATTCACCAGCGGAATATCCAACAAGGCCAAACTGATGCGTAAGGTGAATTCTTCGTCGAAAACCGTTTCCCCTGCGCACCTTCCATGCGCGGCCTCATCTTCCGGAGTGACCACGATCAGCGCATATCCGGCTAGGTACAATAAACGCAGCCCCTCGATGGTCTCTGGGGACCATTCGACCTGTCCCTCCCCCAGACGGCGGCTCGAATGATTCATGTTCAGCAGGCCGTCCTTATCGAAAAACGCAGCTTTGGTGTTTCGGGGCATGACAGGTCCTTCGTAAGATGGGTTAAAACCATTTCCTACTCCTGCAAAGCCTAGACCGCGTGAGGTCGACCGGGCATCTAACCAGGAGACGACCGAAAATCAATTGTTTCTGATTCGGAGAGACGATCGGTTCTGCGGTTGATGCAAAGGGAAAGAACTGGACAACCTGTCGCCATAAGGACAGGTTGTCACGGTCATCATGGAGAAGGGGCAGTTGTATCGGGTGGATGAATGGGCATTAATGGGGTTGTGCCTGGGGATGCCTCACTCTCCGAGGTGATCGAGCGCTAACGTCTCTCGTATCGTGCGGTAGAGGTCTTCAACCGCGGCTTCTTTGGTCAGCAAGGTTCCTGCGCCGGATTGCTTCATGGCCGCCTCATTGGCGCCGCCTGCCTGCACCGATAAGCCGATGACGGGAATGTCCGGATGACGGCCCTTGATCGCAGCGGTCGCCTCGATCCCGTTCATCACCGGCATATTAATATCCATGACGACCACTGTCGGATGCAACGCGTCGACTTGTTCCAGCGCCTCTGCGCCATTGCATGCCTCACCCACTACGGTCACATCCTCGTACTCCTCCAATACGCTGCGCAGTCCCTGTCGGACCATGGCATGGTCATCGACCAGCAAGACGCGAATCGTCGCTTTCTTCTGAAGTGCTGGGGACTGAGGGCTGAGTGCTGAGCCATCGGATTCGGACGACTCAGTTCTCAGTCCTGGGTCCTCAGTCCTCGTTGCGATCGGCAGAAGCTCCTGTCCTGCCGTGGCGGTGATGATTGGCAATGGGAGCACCATGGTCGCCGTCATACCCTTGCCAGGTGCCGACTGCAACTCGAGCCGCCCGTTCATTCCTTTCATCCGTTCACTGATGCTGAAGAGGCCGAAGTGAGAGGACAAAGGATTCGGACTTGTGGGATGCACGGCGGTCAGATCAACGCCTGCTCCGTTATCACACACGGCCAGGCGCAATGTTCCGTCGCGTTGCTCCAGCCGCACTGTGGCCTGCTCCGACTTGGCATGTTTGACGACGTTCATGAGCAGCTCACGAGCCGACTGGAAGAGTAAAATGCCGGTATCTTCTGGAATCTTCAAGTCGTTCGGGTGTCCACCTTCCATCGTCACCGTCACACCTCGATGTTGCATCTGGTCACCGAGCCACTTGAGCGCAGCCGGGAGGCCATGCGTCCGTAATACCGGAGGACTGAGCTCCGCCATGAGCGTGCGGCAATAGTTCAGTGCTTGATTCAGAGCCTCTTCGGTCTCCTCCAGCAGTTCTTCCATCTTGGGCGAGAGGGGCACGCGTCTCACTTGTCCGAGGTTAAGACAGCACAACACGAGTAACTGTGCCAGATAGTCATGCAACTCACAGGCCAGGCGTTCACGCTCGCGTTGTTCAGTCAAGTTGAGGTCGATGGTCATCGCACGGAGATGATGCTCCGACTCCACCAACTCCTTGGTGCGAGCCGTGACCAATTGCTCCAACTGGCTGGAGAAGGCCAGCAACCGTTCCTCGGTTTCCTGCCGCTTGTGCTCGAGATTCGTGCGATCGGTGACGTCCTCAATCGCCATCAAGATCCGTGGCGTCTTCTGTGAGGGATGATTCATGGATTGGGCATTGAGCAGCATGGCGCGGCGGCCTAGCTGTGGGAAATCCTGTTCGACGAGGAAACCTTCGACGGTGTCGCTTTGCACGACCACGTCTGTCAACAGTTCCCGCAAGCGCGGGATGTCCCACTGGTGGTTGCCGAGCTCGCCGAGACGTTTGCCGAGCGTCTCGACCGGCCCCACACCGAATGTCTTGTAAAAGGCTTGATTGGCCTGCTCGACGCGGAGATCAGGATCGAGTACCAGCAACGGTTCGCGCACCGTCTCGACGACAACGTTCGCCAGGTCCCGCTGGGCGGTGATGATCTCCTCGCTGCGCTTGAGCGAGGAGATGTCCACGAGCACCAACACCGCGCCATCCACCTTGTTGTCGAGCGTGAGGTACGGACGCACGCGCAGGGAATACCAGCGGCCAGCTTTGTCTCGCACCTCGCGCTCGTGTTCGTGGAGGTCGGCGATGACTTGGGCGCTCAGCGTGGCAAGGTCAAGCGGCGGTTCCACACCATCAGCCCAGACGAGGTTGTGCCCGAGGCGGCTGACCGACGTTCCAATATCGGTCGCCAGCAAATCAAACTGCTTCTCCGCCTGCCGGCTGAACCGGCGAATGGTCAGGTTGCGGTTCAGCAGGATGATCGCGAGCGTGATCGAATTTTCCAAGTTTAACAGGTCGCCGTTGACGAGGCTAAGATCCGCATTCCGATGCACCATTTCTTCATTGACGGTGCTCAGCTCTTCGTTGGTCGACTCCAGCTCTTCCTTGGACGTTTCCAGTTCCTCATTGATGCTCTGCAGCTCTTCGTTAGCGGATTGGATTTCCTCGTTGGACGCCTGCAGTTCTTCGGTGGTCGTTTCGTGCTGCTCTTGCAGGAATTGGAGATACTCACGGGTTTGGGAGAGGTCGGCTTCGAGTTCGACGATCCGGCGCGATTCTTCTCGCGTGCTCACACGCGACGCGGCAGGCTTTCGGCTCGGAGACGGCAGGGAGGCCACGCGTCGGGTCTTGTCCGCTTCTTCGAACAGAATCATAA
>JANPKE010000525.1:0-1983 GCA_031425875.1 Nitrospirota bacterium | reverse complement strand
CAGGGCTATTCCTTGACCGGTCACCACGAGATCATGCTGCCGTTGCTTGCGGCGGCCGTGCTGGAGGAATTGGGATGAGCCCATCCCTGCCCGCCCCGAGCCTGTCGGTACTCCTTTCTTCAGAATGGCTACAGGCTCGTTGGCAGCACTTGAACACACAGTACTTTTCCGGTTCACTCAGGCCGATCGAGATCGTCTGGAGTCAGCGCCTGACCTCCTCGGTTGGGATGTTTGCCTGTCGCGAAGGGCCAAAGGCCTTCTCCCCCCTCACCCTGACACACAGCCGTCGAGAAATTCGCCTTTCTCTCCCGCTCTTTGAACAGCTCACCGCACGGACACCCTACGCGGAACAGGAGCTGCTCAACACCTTGGCTCATGAAATGATTCATCAATGGCAATTCGATGTATTGAAACGTCGGCCGGATCATGGGCTGGAGTTTTTGCGGAAGATGGCGCAGATGAATCGAACAGGGGCAGTCGCCGTGACGACGTACCACACGCTGGAGAAGGAAGTGATGGCTTTAGCGAAATTCGCCTGGCGCTGCCAAGACTGCGGGCGGCTCTATCAACGGCACCGAAGAACGATCCAGCCAAAGCGCCATCACTGCGGATCCTGTCGAGGCACATTGCAGGAACTCGTGTCGCCGACTCAACTGATCGAGGATCGTCCCACACCCTACCCGACTCATGCCTCAGCCCCATCACCCCGGTCAGCCGGACCGACTACGCTAGCCAAAGCGCCAGAGCAATTGACGCTTAAGTTGACGTGATGTGGGAAAGGGGCTCCGACGGGGTAACGCACGCTATGCCGCTTCTTGGCTTTTGTCAGGTCGGGAACGTTTGTACTCCTGATTGACTCGGCCCAGGACACCGGCCAGCGCGTCTACCGAAATAGGTTTGGAGAGATAGTCGTCCATCCCCGCAGCCAGACACCGTTCACGGTCTCCCTGCATGGCGTTTGCCGTCATGGCAATAATCAGCACCCCACGGGGAGTTTCACGTCTTGGGCATCGAGTTTCTGGTTGGAGGCCGGAATGTTCCGGTCTTGGGCCCGAAGCCTGAAACTCGCCACTCGAAACAGTTCCCGCCGCCTCATGTTCCCGAATGAGACTTGTCGCTTCGAAACCATCCATGTCCGGCATCTGGCAATCCATGAACACCACGTCATAGCGCATGCGTGATACCGCCTTGACGGCCTCATGCCCGTTGGCCGCGACATCGATTCGATACCCCAACCGCTGGAAGAGGCGAACGGCTACTTTTTGATTAATGATGTTATCCTCGGCCAGGAGAATACGAAGATCCACCTTGGCCGTGGTTTCTGCAAGGGTGTGCCGAGTGATAAGTGGGGGCGCGTCGCTCGTGGCCGACAGACCTGAACTAAGGGGGTGCTGCGTGAGGACGGCAACGAGACAATCATGCAACTGTCGCTCACGAATCGGCTTGGTCAGGTAGGCTGCTAACCCCGCCTCTTTGGCTGTCTTCGCATCTCCCCGCCGACCGAACGACGTGAGCAGGACGAGTTTGGTATCGCCTCCTTCAGGTCGTGCCTTGATCGCACGTGCCAACTCGATCCCATCCGTCGGACTCATATCCACGTCCAATAGCGCAAGATCGAACCGCGGTTGCCCGTGCCGACCGCTCAAGACGTTCAACGCCTCGGAGCCGCTGTGGATGAGTGTCGGTTGCATTCCCCATTTCTTTGTCATCAGCTCCAAGATCCTTCGATTGATGGCCTTCTCATCTACGATCAAGATGCGGAGACCTGCCAGCACAGCGGCAGCAGCATCGGCACTTCCAGAGCCATCAGCCTGCTTACAAAGATTCATCGTAAACCAAAAGCAGCTCCCCTCTCCAACCTGGCTCACCACCCCAATCGTTCCTCCCATCATCTCGACAAGACGTTTGCAAATCGAAAGCCCGAGGCCGGTCCCACCATATCTCCTCGTCGTGGACCCATCGCCCTGGCTAAACGACCGAAAC
>JANPKE010000524.1:0-4768 GCA_031425875.1 Nitrospirota bacterium | reverse complement strand
ATTCGGAACGGCAGGCGATTGGAGGACTCCACTATATCCATCTGGGATTATATATCTATACGAAAGAGACCTTGCTTCGATTCGCGGCCTTGCCGACCAGCCGTTTGGAAGATGCCGAAAAGCTAGAACAGCTCCGTGCGTTGGATCATGGGATTCGCATCCGGGTGTGGGAAACCAAACATGCCTCGTTGCGAGTTGACCGTCCTGAAGACGTGTCGGATGTCGCGGAACGTCTGCAGCAATACGAGGCGGTCAGGCGTGAGTTGCAGAACAGCGGGGTATTTTTTAAGGGATGAGAAGCATATTCGAATCGGGGTGCTCTGACGTCCAACAGAGGGGACAGCTATGAGCAAGTTTATTTTTGTGACTGGCGGCGTGGTCTCATCACTTGGAAAAGGACTGGCGTCGGCATCCATCGGGAACCTGCTCGAAAGCCGGGGGTTGAAGATCACCTTTTTGAAGTTGGATCCGTACATCAACGTCGATCCCGGCACGATGAACCCGTATCAACATGGAGAGGTCTTTGTCACGGACGACGGAGCCGAGACGGATCTTGACCTCGGACATTATGAGCGGTTCACCTCGTTATCGCTCACGAAAGAAAGTAATTACACGACCGGTCGAATCTATCACTCGGTCATCACAAAAGAGCGGCGTGGAGATTATCTCGGTGGAACCGTCCAGGTCGTGCCGCATGTGACGGATGAGATTAAGCAAGCAATCATGCGCATCTCCAAAGGAATCGATGTCACGATCGTCGAAATCGGCGGCACGGTCGGCGACATTGAAAGCCTGCCGTTTCTCGAGGCCATCCGGCAGATGCCGTACGATGTCGGGCGCGATAACGTGCTGTACGTCCACCTGACATTGGTGCCCTACATCGGGGCGGCCGGTGAATTGAAGACCAAGCCGACGCAACATTCAGTGAACAAGCTCCGTGAGATCGGCATTCAGCCCCACATTCTCTTGTGCCGAACCGACCGCTATATTCCCCCGGAACTCAAGGGCAAGATCGCGATGTTTTGCAACGTGGATAAGGATGCCGTCATCACGGCCAAAGATGTCGAGACGATCTACGAAGTGCCGATCGTCTTCAGAAAAGAGGGGTTGGACGAATTGATTGTTCGTCAGCTCCATTTGGAGACCGGCCAGCCCAATCTTCGTGAGTGGGATGCGATGGTGCAGAAGATCAAGCGGCCGAAGCATGAAATCTCCGTCGCGCTGGTGGGCAAGTATGTGGGCTTGAAAGAATGTTACAAGAGCCTGGGAGAGGCGTTGGTTCACGGTGGAATCGATCATGAAACCAAGGTCAACATCAACTGGATCGAGTCCGAAGACATCGAGCGGCAAGGGACGGAGCGTATCCTGCGCGAGGCTGATGGCATCTTGATCCCCGGTGGATTTGGGACGAGAGGGATCGAGGGAAAAGTGACGACCATCAGGTATGCGCGGGAACGTCAGATCCCGTTCCTCGGTCTGTGTTTAGGGATGCAATGTGCTGCAATCGAGTTTGCGAGAAATGTAGCCGGATTGGCCGGTGCCAACAGCGCCGAGTTTGACGAGCACACGCCCCATCCCGTGATCAATCTCATGCCCGATCAGCAGGGCGTGAGCGATAAGGGTGGGACCATGCGAAGGGGATCGTATCTCTGTAAATTGGGTGAGGGGACGCTGGCGCAGAAAATGTACGGGGTGAGCGAGGTGCGTGAACGCCATCGCCATCGCTATGAATTCAACAATGCCTATAGGGAGCAACTGACTGCGAAGGGTCTGGTCTTGAGCGGAGTGTCACCAGATGGTCGATTGGTCGAAATCATTGAGTTGAGGGATCATCCCTGGTTCTTGGGGACGCAGTTTCATCCCGAATATAGTTCCCGTCCGCATCGTCCACATCCCTTGTTTAGCGGATTCGTGGGAGCGGCGTTGCGCAAAAAGCTGGGTCACTAAAGCGAGATGCTGAAACCGACTTCCAACTGCGTTCTCGGCTCATCAAAATCCTCAACGTACCCCAGACGGGTAGGAGCTGTTCTGACAGCTCGGGGAAGGCGGGTGGGAAAGTACGCCTCCGGTTTTGATTTGCCTGTGGCCTTGTTGGAAAGCCGGTTTGAGCATCTCACGTGAAGTGAATTTAAAACTTATGGCACAGCTCGTGGATATTGGTTCGTTCAAAGTCGGTCAAGGGCAGCGGCCGTGTTTTATTGCCGGGCCGTGTGTGTTCGAGAGCGAGCAGCGGGTGATTGACACGGCTGGCCATGTCGCGGACATTGCGAAGTCACTGGGAATCCCCTACGTCTTCAAGTCGTCATTCGATAAAGCCAACCGAACGTCCATTACGTCGTTCCGTGGTCCTGGGATTGAAAAGGGTTTGGCGATACTCAAGAAAGTTAAGGACCACTTTTCTGTGCCTGTATTGACCGACGTGCATACGGAGGAGCAGGCGACCGAAGCCGGGAAGGTGGTGGACGTCCTTCAGATTCCGGCCTTTCTCTGTCGGCAGACGGATTTGCTGATTGCTGCTGCCAAGACAGGGAAAGTCGTGAACGTCAAGAAGGGGCAATTTCTCTCGCCGATAGAAATGGGCAATGCGGTCAAGAAAGTCGAAGAATGTGGAAGCCGTCAACTTCTGCTCACCGAGCGTGGGTCGTCATTCGGCTACAATAATCTTGTCGTGGATATGCGGTCCTTTCCTATCATGAGGAACTTCGGTTATCCTGTCGTCTTCGATGCGACGCACAGCGTTCAGCTGCCGGGTGGCGGTGGGTCAAAATCAAGCGGCCAGCGGGAATTTGTCGAGCCGTTGGCCTGCGCCGCGGCCGGAGCGGGTGTCGATGGATTCTTCATGGAAGTCCATCCAAATCCAGACGAGGCGCTGTCTGATGGGCCTAATATGGTCCCATTACATCAACTAAAGTCCTTGCTGGAACGAGTTTTACGCATATGCGACGCAGCCAAGCCGAGAAGCTGAAACCTTCCGCGCGGCGCGGTCAATCTACGAAAGTAAAGGCAGCTAGTCGAGCAGTGCAGGTTGCGAAAAGGCGAAGCGAAACTATGACGATGAAACCATCTGGTCGAGATTCGAAAACTGCAAAAATTGAGGAAAGCCTTGCCGATGGTCGACGCGTGCTTGAAATTGAGGCTCGGGCGGTCCAAGCCCTGATTGACCGGCTGGATGCCAAGTTCGCAAAGGCGGTGCAGCTGCTGGTTCAGTGTAAGGGAAAGGTCGTCGTCTCCGGTATGGGGAAGTCTGGCTTGATCGGTCAAAAAATTGCCGCGACGCTGGCCAGTACCGGCACCTCCTCGTTCTTCCTGCACCCCGCCGAAGGTGTGCATGGAGACCTCGGAATGTTGGCTCGACGCGATGCGCTGGTTGCGATTTCCAACAGCGGTGAAACGCAGGAGTTGCTGCAGCTGCTTCCATTTGTGAAGCGTCTTGGTATTCCGGTGATCGGGCTCACAGGACGAATGAACTCCACCTTGGCGAAGAATTCCGATGTCGCACTTGATGTGTCGGTCCAGGAAGAGGCCTGCCCGATGGGATTGGCTCCGACCGCCAGCACGACCGCCACATTGGCGTTGGGCGATGCGCTGGCCGTGGCCCTGCTACAGAAACGGGAGTTCAAGGAAGAGGATTTTGCCCGGTTCCATCCAGGCGGTACGCTCGGGCGGCGGCTGCTGGTGAAGGTGAGGGACCTCATGCATGCCGATTCGGAGATGCCGATGGTCCAAGCCACCGTCGGTGGAATGGCGGCCATGCTGGAAATGACGGCGAAAAAGCTCGGCATGACCACGGTCGTGGATCAGGAGGGGTTGCTCGTTGGAGTGATTACCGACGGTGACTTGCGACGCTTTATCCAGCGGGGTACGGATTTGCTCAAGACCACCGCGCAAGAGCTGGCCACCACGAATCCCAAGTCCATTGGACCAGACGAACTGGCGGCCAAAGCTGTCGAGATGATGGAGCGATTTTCAATCACGACCCTGGTGGTAACCGAGAATGAGCGGAACATCCGCGGGGTGATTCATTTACATGACTTGTTAAAGAACGGAATCGTGTAGGAGACGAATCGGACGATGAACCGCGTTCTGGAAATGTGGCGAGAGATAGGAGCGGAGTCACTCAATCTGCCCAATCTCCTAACGCTCATCCGCATTCTCTTGATCCCGGTCTTCATCATTCTCTTCGTCAACCCAACGCCTGATCAGTCGCTGGCGGCGGCGATTGTCTTTACCGTTGCGGCGGTGACGGATATGTTAGATGGCTATATTGCCCGCCGAACCGGCCAGGTGACGAAGCTCGGCAAACTGCTCGATCCGATCGCGGACAAACTTTTGGTGTTGTCGGCACTGATACTCCTGATGAACGTCGATCGTGTCAGCGCGTTGGTCGCGCTGCTGATTATCGGTCGGGAGGTGGCGGTGACGGGAATCCGAGCCATTGCGGCGGGAGAGGGGATGATCATTGCCGCCGAGATGACCGGCAAGTATAAGATGGCGCTGCAGGTTGTCGCGATTATTCTCCTGATCCTGGAAGGGACTGGACTGGCCGAACTTGGCAATCTGCACTTGGCCGGTATCGTCACATTGTATTTATCGCTGGTACTTGGCTACATCTCTGGTGGTCAGTATGTGTGGAGTTTTTGGAAGCAGGTCGTCGCCAAAGGACTGTAGCCAGGATGTTGAAACGAGACCCCAGCTTCGTTCTCGCATCGTTCAGACCCTCAACATACCCCAGAGGGTATGCCTCGGCCCTTCACTCGCTGCGGCCTCG
>JANPKE010000523.1:0-2439 GCA_031425875.1 Nitrospirota bacterium | reverse complement strand
TTGTCAGGTCACGGACTTGGGAACCTGGGCGGCAGAACAGTACCGCATTCCCGGTTCGCCACTCACCACGGACACCGGTATTCCTGAATCGACCGACGACGGCAAGGCGAACGACAGCACCTAAGCACACCCCCTCAATTCCACCTTTTCCCCGCAGTCCAACGTCACCCAAGGAACCGCTGCTATCGGTGACACCAACAATATGCTGCCTTTGCTGTTGGCAAGTCCCGTTGAACTTGCTAAGGTCATATTCTCTGCTCACCTCTCGAAGGAGAACATTCCATGCTTGCGACTAAAGGTTACGCGGCAATGGCCGCCAAGGAGAGTTTACAGCCCTTCTCCTTCGAACGACGCGAAGTCGGTCCCCAGGACGTCCGGATCGCGATCTCGCACTGCGGCATCTGCCACTCAGATATCCACCAGGCCCGTGACGAGTGGGGCATCTCTCTCTTCCCAATGGTACCAGGACATGAGATCGTCGGAACCGTGACGCAAGTCGGCACCGCGGTGACAGCCTTCAAGGTTGGTGATCGAGCCGGCGTCGGCTGCTTCGTGGATTCCTGCCGAACGTGCACATCTTGCCGCGAAGGTCTGGAGCAATACTGCGACCGCGGAACACTCTGGACCTACAGTGGCCAGGATAAAGCCGGCCAGATTACTCAGGGCGGTTACTCGACCCAGATCGTCGTGGACGAGAACTATGTCCTCCGAATTCCCGCGACACTCTCCCCAGCGGGAGCGGCCCCGCTGCTCTGCGCCGGCATCACGACCTACTCACCCTTGCGCCAATGGGGCGTCGGGCGTTATCACAAACTGGCTATCGTCGGCCTCGGTGGGCTTGGCCATATGGCGGTGAAGATTGCCAGGGCGATGGGAACCGAGGTCACGGTATTAAGCACATCGGAGAAGAAGCGGGAGGACGCGAAACGGCTGGGCGCGGCGAACTTTGTCGTGACATCAGACCCTCAGGCATTTACCAAGCTCCAGGGGTACTTCCACTACATCCTTGATACAGTTTCTGCTCCACATGATTACAACGCCTATTTGAACCTCCTGAAGACGGACGGCACCATGATTCTGGTCGGCGCACCAGAAACGCCGACTCCAGTCCAGGCCTTCTCGCTCATTTTCAAGCGGAGGTGTTTGGCCGGCTCGCTCATCGGCGGGATCAAAGAAACACAAAAAATGCTCGACTTCTGTGCCCAGCATCAGATCGAGTCGGATGTTGAGGTGATTCCAATCCAACAGGTCAACGAAGCTTACGAGCGGGTACTGCGGGGCGATGTGAAGTTTCGATTTGTAATCGACATGGCGTCTTTGAAGTAATCAACGACCACTTTCCTCCCGATGCCAAGGATAAAGAAGGGTGGCCTGTTTGGGAATAGCGGCGGGAGCTCGAAGGACTTTCACTTATCGAAGTTCGGTGACGGGGGGGCGGAAAATCAGCGGTGAGTAGAGAGCAGGGCACAAACATCCGCACGATCACACTCCGGCCACCAATTCCGCTTCTAACGGATGATCTTTACGAAAGCGGCTGACGCCGAGCACGCTGAAACCGAGCACATGCCCCGCCTCGTCCACCCGTTCCATGACGGCATCATGGGCCGTCGGCCGCATGAAACCCGGCGCCTCGCGGAATTGCACTTCGAGATAGTCCGCTTCCGGATCAAACCAGACTTTTACTTTTTCGGCCATATGATTTCTCCTGACTTCAGTCGATCGGTCAATAGGCCGCCACCAGAAAGACCTTAGCCGGCTTTGGGCAGATGAAACTCAGCCGTCACGGGCAAGTGAACGGTCTCTCCTTTGGCGACACGGGAAGAGAAAAAGAGGATCTCAAGATTCTCAAGATCGTGCGTCTGCGGATTGAGCCTGGCCACGACCCCGTAATCGAGTTCCTCAGAGTCCTGCTCAGGATAGGGTTTGGTTTTCCCCAGGTAGAGAATATCGCCGGCCTTATCGTATTCAACCGTCAAGGACGTGTCCATGTCACAGTTCCTCCTGAAAGTTGCCGAGCCACATACGCCGTCACAATCCAGTAGCGGTCTGTGGGAGGGGGATCAGCGACCACCACCACGACAACAAACTTACCGCCTTTCACGTCAGGAAACCAGTGGGAAAACAAGAGGCTATTGGGGAACCGGGTATCTCTCCGAACGTCATCGGGATCAGCCAGGGTGTGGATTAGATGATCACGGTGCTGAGGCAAGAGTTCTGGGTGCTTCTCTCTGATATGAGCCTCGCGCTCATCCGTTTAAGATAAGGACAAGGCAGCTGTGTCACAAGTCACCTTGAAAGGCGCGATGAAGCATCGACTGAAACAGGTCGTCCAACGGCGGCGGGAGGCGGCTTGTTCGGCTTGCATAGCACGGATGTCGGACACGCGGCCGGCAAACTCTTTTTGCAGTGGCAGCGGAGGAACAGGCAAGTGAATCTGTT
>JANPKE010000522.1:0-5964 GCA_031425875.1 Nitrospirota bacterium | reverse complement strand
ATACCGGCTGACCGGCGCAAAGTACCCGAGCGTGTTGTAGCCCCAGTAGTTGGTCAGCCCTTTCTCGACTAAGTGCCGATCGTTGAGGAAGTAGTGGATGGGCTCGAGTTCGACCGCTGTGATGCCGAGATCGGTGAGGTGTTTGATGACCGCGTCCGATGCGAGCCCCGCATAGGTGCCGCGCAACGATTCAGGTACCAGCGGATGAAGCTGCGTGAAGCCTTTCACATGCAGTTCATAAATAATAGTTTTGTGAAATGGCGTGCGCGGAGGGCGGTCGCCGCCCCAGGTAAACGCGGGGTCGATCACCTCCGCCAGCGGGGCATAGGGGGCGCTGTCACGTTCGTCGAAGGAGAGGTCCCCTTCGGAATCGTTCAGGCGATACGCAAACACCTCATCCGCCCATTTCACGTCCCGTCCGATGCCTTTGGCGTAGGGATCCAACAGGACCTTGTTGGGGTTGAAGCGATGCCCCTGTTTGGGGTCGTAAGGCCCCTCGACACGATACCCATACAATTGTCCCGGCAACACTTCCGGAAGATACGCATGCCACACATGATCGGTGTGTTCGGTAAAGCGCGCGCGCGCAAATTCTTTCTCGGCGTCGGGTGAATCGAACAGGCAGAGCTCGACGCCGGTGGCATGTTCGGAGAACAACGCGAAATTGACCCCTTTGCCGTCCCAGATGGCGCCGAGTGGATATGGTTGTCCCGGCCATTGCTTGATCGAGGTGGTCTTTTGGTCTCCCATCGTGGTTCCCTTTCATCACGAACTATTCATCACGAACTATGAGCGCGGCCCGTCGGTAGGTCAAATTGATTTCCTCTTGTAGGGTCAATTCGATGGGGATGCACCTAGGAAGAACACTAGGGAAGGCGCGGTTATGTATCTGGAGCGAGCGAGAAGCAGGGTGCGCGGTTAGTCGGCCTCGGCGGGCGAATCGGGTTTCTTCCCAACTATGGGTGACGGAGCGGCACCCTGGTATTCTTCCTCATAAATTTGAAAGGCCGCCATTGCAATGGCCAACAGAATGGGGCCGAGGAACAACCCGATGAACCCGAAATAGGCAAGACCGCCGACCGAAGCGAAGAACAGCGCCAACACAGGCAGGCTCGCGCCTGAGCCGATCAGATACGGCTGTAGAACATTGTCCATAAGCCCCACCAGGCCACCGCCCACGGCGATCATGACGGCTCCTTTCCAGACCGGTGCCACCGCAAACAAGTATAGCGCCACCGGACCCCAGACAAAGAACGTTCCACCGAACGGCAGCAGCGATAGGAGAGCGCTGAGCGCCCCCAAGAAAACCGGGAACGGCACGTCGAGCAGCCAAAATGCCAGTCCCGATACGAGGCCCTGGGCCATCGCCGTCAGCAGGGTACCGCTCACGACCGCGACGATCGTCGTCCGCATGCGCTTGAACAACTTCTCTTTATGGTCCGGATTCAACGGCACGGCGCGATACAACCGATCGAACAGGTAGTGGCCGTCGCGAAACAAGAAGAACAAAGTGAACAGCATCACGAGGAAATCAGAGGTGATGAGAAAGGCATTCTTCGCCACGTCAGCCGCTTGGTTGAGCAAAAATCCACTGACCACCCGCCCTCCCGTCATGATCGACGCTTCGAATTCCTCTCGATGGACGATGAGCCGTCCCAGCCATTCCTGACTGTAGGCTCCGATCAGCGGCATGGTTGAGAGGTATTCGGCCGCCTGGGTCAAGCCGCCGTCGCCGAGCCACTGAGCCACGTTCTCGTAGGCCGCCATGCTTTCCTGCACGAGCGCGAAGACGAAATAGGCGGCGGGGGCCACAGCCAACAGCAACACGGCGATCGTCATGATCGCGGCAGCTGGATTCGCTCGACCATGGAGACGCGCGAGCACCCAACAATAGATCGGATAGGACACCCGGACCAGGATAATGGCCCACAGGATCGGCATGAGGAAGGGGCTGAAGATCAGGGCTAGCAGGTAGAGCAACACGAAGAGCAACGCGAGAAAGACGAGCGCGAAGATCCGGTTGCGGTCGAAGCCGTTCGAGGGATGCGTCATGGAACCCATTACAGAATTATTGCGCCGGCGCCAGTTCAATCAGCACGTGCACGCTCTTTAACTCGGACCTAGACCGTCCCCCTCCCCAAGGGATGCGGTGAGAATCATGCGCGAAGTTGTGCGAATCATAATACCTGCATTTTACAGTCATAATATTCCTTACTCTAAATAGGGGTGGTACCCGATACTACTAGAAAAGTCCCGAGGCTGCCTCATTCCACGATCAGAAGAGATCAGAGGGGGCATCTCTTCACACTTCGTTTAATGGGTGGAGGTAGAGATACGATACTGCCCAAAGTTCCATCTTCTGTGAGAAGCGTTCCTTGGTAGCTGGAACACTTTGCTGGCAGATCCGTTCCGCGCTTGAACGCCTAATGTCAATTCGTCCGCTCATGCGGAGATCGTTCGCCTTCAAAAGCGAAAGATCTCCGCCGAATGCAACCGTGTGTGACGCCGCGATGACGTAAAAGCAGGGGCGTGCGCTCACCGACAGAGACAGATGGGAGAGCGTTCCATGCTTAACGATTCAAAGATCACGACAGTTGGCGGAGCTCTTGCTTTGTCCGATCCAGGAGTAGCGCGCTGCGCCTTTCATCTTCTCCCACGTTCTTGGAGTATTTTTCCTCCCATGATCGTCGAGCCTCCGATTCCGACCTTGCCCAATCGGTGTGTTTGCCACGACAGAGTTGCGCGCCGTAACAATAGGCGGGACCATACTGCTCATAGGTGAGACCTGTTCCGCCATGCGTGGAGGTCCAATGACTCCGGTAGTCCTGCTCGTCATCCGCTTGTCCCGAAAGCTGTTCAACTCGCACGTCAGACCGTGTCTCGGACTGTTTCTATTCTTTCCTCCACATCCTTGTATACATGCACCTCCTCATCGATTTCCTCCAGCTCGATCGTTTCCTCTTTGAACAGACCGCCTTTATCCGTTGCCGAACGACTAACCGGCTTTCGTTCGACGCGGACGGTTTCATCTCTCAGCTACACCGTCTCTTCGACCGACTGTTCGGAGACCTGCCGATACACGCGCACTCCTCCTCGTTTGACATTCCGTTTGCCCACCTTCAATTCTTCCTCAACGACCGGCATGGTCGTCCCTATTGAAGGCCTCATCGATATTTGACTCTACGATAGTCTCGCAGCCTTTCATCGTCGAGGGATCTTTGCATACGGCGCCTTATGCGCCAAAAGTTTTGTACTGTTTGTATCGATCTCTTTCCGTTTGTTCATCCAAGGTATTCATACAGGATGCCGTGGTCATTACCAGCAATAAAACAACAAAACCTCTTAATACGTCCCGGGCATGAAACCGGCGATGGAACCAACGATCAACAAACGGCCTTGTCCCCTTGCACGCAGGTCGTGCCTGACCTCCTGAATAAAATAGATGGTTCCGGTGACGTTTGTATCCACAACATGTCTGGTTTCCGTGCCGACCGTTCGCATCATGAATGGCCGAGTCGTCCGCGGCGATCAGCAAATCGCAGCCCTCTTCTGCACAGCGCTTGGCGAGTTCGTATCCAATGCCGGTGGATGCATCGGTCACCACCGCGATAAAATGAGCTTTTGATTCCATAAAGGTTTACGTCCTTCCTGAATACTTTCGTCACAAAGCAAACGTAGCAACGATAGAGGCCGGGTCGCCGGACATCGTTCGCCCCTGGGATACGCTTGCTCGTCTCTTAGAGGGCTTGGGTTGTCCGGTATGGGCTAAGATCACACGAACCGTTTCCTCCGGAACGTCCCATTGAGGAAAGTGGCCGCAACGGTTGAACCAATGAAACTGCGCATCGGGGAAGAGTCGGCCTGCTCGCTCCGCTTGACTGGGAAAGCAGACCCGATCGCGGCGCCCCCATCCGATCAGGACGGGATGTTCAAGGAACCCAGGTGGGGCACCCTGTTGCGCTTCGCCGTAGGCCAGCTGCCACAATAATTCATCAAAGGAGGGTGACGCGGCATAACTTCGCATCTCACTGAGCAGGACATGCGGCGACAGCCGCCATGGATGGGCGGATAATTGCGCCAACAACAGGGTCCGCGTTACCACGTGACGCATGAGCGCCGGCATGATCGGTTGCAACAGCCGCACCAGGCGAACCGATGTCCAAATCGACGAGTAAAATGCATGGCGTTGCCAACCGGCCCAGAATCCACCGGGATCCAAGGCGACGACCGAGCCTAATACCCCGCCTCGCCGGGCCAATTCCAAGACGAGCCGAGCCCCCATCGAACTGCCCACGGCATCCACACCGAGTAGATTCTTATCGGCCAAGAACGTCGTCATTGCGTCCGCCAGGGTTCGGATCGACACTTCGCTCATGAGTGGCGGCGTCCCACCGAAGCCTGGAAGATCCACCCCAATGACTTCTCGCTCGGCCGCCAATGCCCCAAGTACGGGCGACCACGAACGCCAACTACCCCCTAGACCGTGTATGAGCAATAGGGGTGGGCCATGACCTTGCCGAATGTGATACATCTCCATCGTTCTGCTATGCGCTCCGACGGATCATCGTTTTGTACCAAAGACCTTGACGACGACCGCTTCATCGAAATAGTGTGGTCCGAACGGATTATCCCCCACAGGCAGCCCATACGGCGGTCAACGTAGCCTTAACCAGCCTGCATCATGCTGTAGTGCGTATCCATGAGCCCTCAGCGTCTCTCTACGGTGTCATCACGATCTTGATGCACCCCTGTTCTTTACGATTGAACATTCCAAACCCATGCGGCGCATCGGCCAGCTTCATGCGATGTGTCACGACGAAGCTTGGATCGATCTCGCCGTTGGTGATACGTTCCAGAAGCGGCTTAAAGTAACGTTGTGCATGGGTCTGCCCGGTCTTAATCGTCAGCGACCGATTCATCACGGCTCCCATCGGAAACTTGTCAATCAAGCCTCCGTACACCCCCGGGACAGACACTGTGCCGCCGTTCCGGCAGGCCATGATGGCTTGGCGCAGCGCAATCGGGCGATCGGACTCCAACATCATCGCCTGCTTGAGCCGATCGTAATAATACAGCGGACCCGGCATGTGCGCTTCCAGGCCGACGGCATCCATACAGGAATCCGGACCGCGGCCGCCCGTCAGCTGCATCAGCATGTCGTAGACATCCGTCTCTTCGTAGTTGATCGTGTCTGCGCCGCCTTCGCGAGCCATACGTAGTCGTTCAGGAAACCGGTCGATGGCGAGGACGCGTTCGGCTCCCAACAGAAAGCAGCTACGGATGGCGAACTGCCCCACGGGCCCGCAACCCCAGATGGCGACCGTGTCACCCGGTTGAATGTTGCACTGTTCCGCGGCCATATAGCCTGTCGGAAAAATGTCCGAGAGAAAAAGAACTTGCTCATCCGACAAGCCGTTTTCAATTTTTACGGTGCCGACATCCGCAAAGGGAACCCGCACGTATTCGGCCTGTCCTCCGGCAAAACCGCCGGTCAAGTGCGAGTAGCCATAGATACCCGCCGCCGAATGCCCAAAGAATTTTTCGGCCATCCATGCATTGGGATTCGAGTTCTCACAGAGCGAATAGAGTTCCTTTTTACAGAAGAAGCACCGACCGCAAGAAATCGGAAAGGCGACGACGACGCGGTCTCCCACGCGGCGGTCCTTGACCTCCGGGCCCACCTCTACGACCTCACCCATGAATTCATGGCCCATGATGTCGCCTTGCTCCATCGTCGGCACGAAGCCGTTATACAGATGTAGCTCTGACCCGCAGATGGCGGTGGAGGTGACTTTGACGATGGCATCCCGCTTATTGAGAATTTGGGGGTCCGGCACATCCGTCACCCGCATGTCTTGCTTGCCGTACCAACAGTTGGCTTTCATGGTATCTCCTGTCTGTCTGGTCAATCGGGTCTGTCTGGTCTTCGAATCCGGGTTAGTCAGAAAGACCAGTCAGACGAGA
>JANPKE010000521.1:0-4624 GCA_031425875.1 Nitrospirota bacterium | reverse complement strand
GCCGGTCCTTGCAGGCGAACTCTATGGTCCGCTGCTGGATCTCAAGTTGTTCAACCAGGTGGCCGTTGATTCGGAGGTCAGAACCGTGGTGTGGCACGAATGGTGCCGATTTCGATCCTGCAACACTACATGATTGGCCACAGCACAAAGATGCCTTTGCCGCCCGCGCCAGAGAATGGGAACGGGTATCTGCCAGACGAATTGCTTCTTCTCCCGCACAGCACACTTCATGCCTGTCTCGTTATCCAAATCATTTCAGATGCCGCACAAACCATCTTCTTGCATGCTCGGCAACTGTTCTAACGTACCTGGTTCTTCGAAGAGGTGCGTGGCGCCGGGGACGATGACCAACTTCTTTTCGCAGGTCAGCAGTTCGTACGCCGTCTGATTCATTTCAATCACCGGTTCATCGTGGTCTCCAACGATTAACAAGGTTGGAGCGCTGACCGACGGTAGATAGGATTCGGCCAGGTCTGGTCGTCCGCCTCGAGACACCACGGCCTTGATGTTCGACGGCTCTCGGGCGGCAGCTTGCAGGGCTGCTCCAGCGCCGGTGCTGGCGCCGAAATAGCCGATCCTCAGATGCTGTGTGCAAGGTTCTGCTTCCAGCCAACTTTTCGCCAGCAACAACCGATTCGCTAGCAAATCGATATCGAATACGTTGCGCCGATCATCGGCTTCCTCTTCGGTCAATAAATCCAGTAGCAACGTGGCAAACCCGTCTTGTTGTAAATGGCGGGCGACGAAAGTATTCCGGGGGCTCAATCGCCCACTGCCGCTCCCATGTGCAAAAACAACCACGCCGCGCGGATCAGCCGGGAGTCCGAGGACACTTTCCAGGGCGATCCCCCCCCGTTCTGATCATAACGCTGTGCTCATGTTGCGGCGTCATCGCACCTCTTTCTTAATAGAGCTGCAGGGAGTGGGACGATTAAGGTCAGGGGGCAATTTGGTCTTGTCGTCGACGCAGGCGGCATTGAGTTGTGCCTGCGTGAGACCGATGACCGACGAGAGGTTGGCGCCCGTGAAGTTCGTGCGACGCAAGTCTGCTGAGTCCAGTCGAGCACCACTCAAATCGGTCCTCGCTAGGGTGGCATCTTGCAGATTCGCGTCCTGAAGATTGGCATGGTTCATGTTGGAGTGGCTGAAATTCGCCCCGCGAAGATCTGCGCCGACCAAATTGGCCGATTCCAGATGGGCTCTGTTGAATTGTGCCAGCTGGAAAGAGGATTTCGGAGCGTAGATTTCGCTTAGATCGCCGTTCATGAAGTTGGTGCGCAATCCCGTGGCCCCGATAAGGACCGCGCGGTTGAGGTTTGCGTCCATGAGATTGGCCTCATCAAAGAGGGCATGATAAAGAATTGCCATTCGGAGCTTCGCCGAGTGCAAATCCGCCTTGCCCAGGGCGGCTTCTTCGAGGTTGGCTCCTTCCAAGTCGGCGTCCTGCAGGTCTGCGTGCCGTAAGTCTGCGTACCGGAGGTCTGCGCCGCGAAGAATCGCTCCCTTCAGGTTTGTGTCACGCAAATTTGTTTCGTCCAGATAGGCACTTTCCATGTCGGCTTCGATCAGGCGGGCCCCGTCCAATTGCGCATGGTCCAGCAGCGCGCCCTGAAGATTAGCCCGGTGCAGATTCGCATTGGTCAGGATGGTGCGGCGTAGATCGGCGCCTGTCAGATCAGTGTTCACCAGGACCGCACCTTTCAGGGTTGCTCCGTAAAAATCCGCCTCGACGAGGTTGCCGTCGGTCAAGTCAGCAGCCGTGAGATCGGCGCCCTCCAATTGCGCCCGCTCGAACGAGGCTTCGCGTAGTTTGGCGCCGACCAGGACAGCGTCAAAGAGCGCAGCTTCATCGCCGATGGCTCGGGAGAGATTTGCGCCAGTGAGCCGGGCACGGCGCAGATCGGCTCCGGAGAGATTACTGTCTTCAAGGAGGGCTTTGGTGAGGTCAGCCCCGGCAAGGCTAGCCTGAGCCAGGTTGACCTGAGACAGCTTCGCTTGACGCAGGACCGTACCCTCCAGATCGGCCCGTTCGAGATTCGCTCCCGCGAGTGCTGCCCGGCTCAGATCCGCTTGGCAGAGCTCCATCCTTTTGGCATCAGGGTTGCCCCGATACTCCACCCATCGTTCATGCGAACGCACGAGGGTCTGCAATGTCTTGGTAGAGACGGACTTCTGCTTGTAAGGGCTCTTGCAGAGGGGAACCGCGAGCGATGTCGCGGTGGACGCAGATGAGCCTGCCGCCGCGGCCCATGAGGCGGGGAGCCCGATGAGGATGATCATCCCTACAAAGACGGTCGGTAAGGAAAGGCGGTTCATCTCGTGTCTCCTTCGTTGGTAAATCATGGGTTTGACTGACAGGGCTAGGCTTTGCAAGGCCGTGGGAATCCGATTGTCACAGGTTCAAGCGCTCGCAGGGATTCAGGAACCCGTTCCATCAGCGCCCTTCGGCCAAGTTTGACAATCAGGCAGGGTGCGGCAGCGAATACTGGTCAGAGCAAATGGTAAGACCGGGTGCCTGAAACCGTTGATTATAGTTCTCGAGGGTCAAGAGAATCGTAGCATCACCTTGAGTAGATCGATTATCGTCCTTCTTGCGACAGAAGGCGAATGTACGAGACGACGTCTTGCATTTCTCCGTCAGTGAGCTGGCCGCGCCATGAATGCATCGGGCTGAAGACCACGCCATGCTCGATGGTTCGCAGTAACTCTTCATCGGATTTCAGGAACGACCGGAATCGCTGAAAATCGGCCGGTGGCACTTTCAAGGAAGCGGCGGCAGGCCCATCTCCTCGACCGGTAAGACCGTGGCAGTCCTGACAGTGACGCTGATATACCGCTTTCCCGCGTGCGATGTCTGGCGGATAGTCCTGGGCGTACAAAGGAGATAGCACCAGACCAATCAGAGCGAGAAGGGTCCACAGTCCCACGATGAAGAATGGATTCTCGGTGTATTGTGATTGCATGATCCACCTAGTCCTGCAGCGTGTTCAAAAAGGCCGTCGTTCTCACTCGCCCACCCCAGCGCGCCAAGACGCGCATTTCACCGAGTAAGCCCGCAGTGAGAGAGGGGCCGAGGAGGTACATACCAAGCTTCGCTTGAACCGCTCGCTTCGATCACATGCGAGCGGATAGGTACCTTGCCTTCGCCTTCGGTACGTTGAGGGCCTGAACGATGCGAGAACGCCGTTGGCGGACTTTTTCAACACGCTGCTAACTCTTCTTAGTGGTGTGAGCGATAAAGGAACTGAACAGCTGCTGCAGCTTCTTGCTTCCGCAGGCCGGGCATGTCACCTCGCCTGCCGCATGCTCCTTCAATGTTACCACGATCAACGATTCCTTCCCGCAATCGAGGCACGTATAGTCGTACATTGGCATGGTGCGTCCTTTCGACAATCAGCCGAAAATCATGAGTGGATAGGTTCCCTGGTGCAACAGCGCATGTGACACGCTGCCGAGCACCATGCGGGTAATGCCGCGGCGTCCACGGGATCCCACGAGAATAAGGTCGGGATTCAAGGCTTTGGCTTCCTGAAGAATTCCCTCAACCGGAGTACTCAACGTAGTCGCCACGCGGGTTTGATAGCCATATGCTTTGAGCTTGGTAGCTATACCCTCGAGGAAGTCCTTCGCTTTGCCGAGGGAATGGGTTTCCATATGCTCGGCCGAGACCGCATCCACCGGCCAAGGTGGCCTGGTATGGGGGAGAACGGTGAACAGGGTAATTGTGGGGGGATTACGAAAGGGTTTCTGTTGAAGGAAGGAGAGGGCATGGTCTGCATCATAGCTCCCTTGCAGGGGAAGCAAGATATGATGAAGCGCTTTCAAGGGGCCGGGAAGAATCAGTTTCGCGCCTGGCCCGAATGTCAGTACTCGGTGGGAGACACTTCCAACGAGCCGTTCCTTGATTGGTCCAAGGCCTCTGGCACCCAAAAGAATGAGATTTATCTTTTGCTGTTCAGCCAAGGCCACGATCTGATCCACCGGAGATCCGACGACCAAATGCTTCGTCACCGGTCCGACATCGAATGGCAGCAAGGACACGATGCGATCCAACAAGCGAGTCCCGTCGTCGCGCATGTTGCGCTCGACCGATTCGTACAGTTCTTGTGCCACCTCCGGCATCATCATGGGATAGGCTGGACTCGGGACATCGAGCACATGCATGAGATGAAGTTCCTCGGCACGAGCCAAGTATTTAAAGGCGCGCACGGCTTCATAGGAATGGTCTGAACCATCCACTGCAAGTAAGAGCTTCATAAGAACCTCATTGGCAATCTGTCGGACAGAAAAACACGACGTAGATTACAATCGCGAGACCCAAGCCTACTGCTCCTATCAGGAGCCACTGTGCACGTGTCATTCTTTCCCCCCTTAGTACAGATGGTCTTCAGCAAGTCCAATGCCGTCATAGGCGTGAAGAGTGAAACGTGAAATGTGAAAGGAATCCGGGGCGGTTTAGAGGCACTTGTTTCTCACCGCTCACTTTTCGCTTCTCACGCGTCACATTCTGTGGCGCGTTCTGCTACAGGGAGCGAATGACTGCTGTGGCAGAGAGCCCCTGCTTCCGGAGGCGGCCCCATAGCCAATAGCTGATCACGAAAGCAACCAACTGCAAATCTGTGGT
>JANPKE010000520.1:0-4628 GCA_031425875.1 Nitrospirota bacterium | reverse complement strand
GCGAGGCCTTCGGTGGCCAGTAAGGCCTGATACTGCCGGACCAGCGCCCCTTTGGGCTCTGTGAGAATACGGACAAAATCGTCTTTGGACAAGGGACTAAGTTCGACGCGGATCGGAAATCGCCCTTGGAGCTCCGGAATCAGATCGGACGGTTTCGCCACGTGAAAGGCACCGGCGGCGATGAAGAGGATGTGATCCGTCACGACCGGGCCGTGTTTGGTGCTGACTGTGCAGCCTTCGACAATAGGGAGTAAATCCCGTTGCACGCCCTCCCGCGAGACATCCGGTCCCGTGTTGCGCTCGCGGCCTGCAATTTTGTCGATCTCGTCGAGGAACACAATCCCGGTCTGTTCCACCTTGGTGATGGCTTCCCGCGTGGCGTCATCCATATCGATCAGTTTCTGGGCTTCTTCCTGTGTCAGGTGTTTGAGCGCTTCGGGGACTTTCATCAGCCGCTTCTTTTTCTTGCCTTGGAATATGCCGCCCAGCATGTCTCGGAGATTGCTTTCGATGTCGTCGAGTCCCCCCGCGTTGGAAATGACGCCAATTGGAAGGCCTCGTTCCTTGACGTCCATCTCCACCGTTCGTTCATCTAGCTTCCCTGCTCGCAGCTGTAGGCGCAGTTTCGACCTCGTCGCGTCGTGGGAATCGTGAGGGGCTTGAACGGCCGGCTCGCTCGTGCTGTCTACAAAGCCTGGTCGAGGAGGCGG
The DNA here is from genome assembly GCA_031425875.1 of Nitrospirota bacterium. GTDB lineage: Bacteria > Nitrospirota > Nitrospiria > Nitrospirales > Nitrospiraceae > Nitrospira_D. The sequence goes on along the minus strand of JANPKE010000520.1, from coordinate 3,918 downwards.
TGGTGGTAGGAGAAGGTCAAGCAATCGTTCCTCGCCTTGTTGTTCCGCTTTTTGCTGAACGGATGCCAACCGTTGCGTCTTGACCATATTGATGGCCAGTTCGGTCAAGTCACGAATGATCGATTCCACATCACGCCCGACGTAGCCCACCTCGGTGAACTTCGACGCTTCCACTTTAATGAAGGGGGCTTCGGCCAACTTGGCAAGCCGTCGGGCAATCTCGGTTTTTCCTACGCCGGTCGGCCCAATCATGATGATGTTTTTCGGCATGACCTCGTCGCGGAGGTCGGGGGACACCTGCTGGCGTCGCCAGCGGTTGCGAAGTGCGATGGCGACCATCCGCTTCGCGTCTTTTTGCCCGATGACGTAGCGATTCAGTTCCTCGACGATCTGGCGCGGAGTAAGACTGTTGAGATTCAACGGTTCGGCATCGCTTGCGCTAGGCTTCATGATGGTGAGTTATCCTTGAAGTTCTTCAACAATAATCTGTTGGTTGGTGTAGATGTCAATAGAACCTGCGATGGTCATGGCTTCCGTGATGATCACCGGGGCCTCGAGTTGAGAATGGCGGAGCAGTCCTCTGGCAGCCGCCAGGGCATAGGGTCCACCCGAACCGATGGCTAAAATGCCGTCTTCCGGTTCTATGACATCGCCGGTTCCTGAAATGATGAACGACTGTTCCCTGCCGGCGACGGCAAGTAGCGCCTCCAACCGTCGAAGCGCCCGGTCGGTTCGCCAATCTTTCGCGAGCTCGACCGCCGCTCTCGTGAGATTGCCCCGATACTCCTCCAATTTGCTCTCGAATTTCTCGAACAGCGTAAACGCATCAGCCGTGGCACCGGCAAATCCTGCCAATATCTGGTCATGATGCAGACGCCGGAGCTTCTTGGCGTTGTGCTTCATCACCGTGGTGCCAACGGTCACTTGGCCGTCACAGCCCATGGCGACCCGTCCATCGCGCCGGACACAGAGGATGGTGGTCGATCGAATGATCATGACGATTTCCGGTCCTTTCGTGACAAGGGGCTTGCCGCCGCCCGTGCTCGTGGGTGGGCGCTATCGTACACCGCGAGAAGCTGATCCATCGCCAAATGCGTATATTTTTGTGTCGTGCTCAGTGACGCGTGGCCGAGCATTTCCTGAATCGACCGGAGATCCGCGCCTTCATCGAGCAGATGCGTCGCGTAGGAGTGCCGCAGGGCATGGGGACTGACCGCTCCACTCACGAGACGGCTGGAATATCGAGCAACCATTCGAGCGACACTCCTCGTAGTAATCCGGCCACCACGATGATTCAAAAACATCGGAGCCGGCAGCTGACCGCTGCGGGCCAGCGGTTTCAAGGACGTGCGATACTCCCGGATGGCGTGAAGCGCCAGATCTCCGATCGGAACCATCCGTTCCTTGCGGCCCTTCCCGCTCAAACACACGCTTCCGTCCGTCTCGTTCAGATCATCCAGATTGATGCCCACGACCTCACTCACCCGAGCGCCGGTCGAGTACATGGTTTCCAGCAGGGCACGATCGCGTAAGGTGAGGGGCGACGGCCCAGACGGAAACTCCATGAGCGCCGCCGCGTCGTCCTTTGACAATACTCGGGGGAGCGGCTTGGGTAGCTTGGGGCTCCTCAGGTTGTCCGTGGGGTTCTTAGAAAGTTGCCCCTCACGAACGAGAAATCGAAAAAAACTTCGCAGGCACGCCAGTTTTCTCGCCAAGGATGACGCTTTCTCGCCTTGATGATCCAACCTGTGTAGGTGGGCGCGAATATTGTCGCTGGTAACCGTATCGATGTGGATGGGTGTGGTGTCCTCCTTGGTTGGTTGAAGGAATCTCACCAGCTGATGAAGGTCGGATCGATAACTGCGAATCGTCTCCTGTGACGCATTGCGTTCAACCTGGAGGTGCATTACGAAAGCCTTGATTGCATCTTCCACGAGTCAAAATCCTCAAGGGCTCGTTGGCTGAGCAAGCGACGCTTCTTCTCTTTGTCTTTGGGATGATTCGACAAGGGAGGAAACAGGCCGAAGTTGGTGTTCATCGGTTGGAAATGCCGCGGATCCGATGCGGCGATATGTGCGATCAAGCAGCCATGCGCGGTTGTGGAGGGAGGCGTGATCAGCGGTTCGCCCGCCAAGGCCCGCGCGGCATTGATGCCGGCCAGGCCCCCCATGGCTGCCGATTCGGTGTAGCCTTCCACGCCCACGAGCTGCCCGGCGAAAAACAGCGTGCCACGCGCTTTGAATTGCAGCGTGTTCAACAGAAGCTGGGGGGAGTTGATGAACGTATTGCGATGCAGGCTTCCATACCGGAGGAACTCAGCCTGTTCGAGCCCTGGGATCATGCGAAACACGCGCTTCTGCTCGCCATAGGTCAGTTTGGTCTGAAAGCCGACCAAGTTGTAGCAGGTCCGATGAATATTTTCGGTTCGCAATTGCACGACGGCTGCTGGTTCAATCCCGGTCCGCGGATCCTTGAGGCCGACCGGCTTCATAGGCCCGAACTGCATCGTCTGTCGGCCACGTTCGGCTAGCACTTCAATCGGCACACAGGCCTCAAAATAAGGCGTCTTCTCAAATTCCTTCGGCTGGACTTTTTCCGCGGCCATCATGGCCTCGTAAAAGGCATTGTACTGTTCTGCCGTCATGGGGCAATTTAAATAATCATCCCCGCCTTTGTCATAGCGAGAGGCGCGAAAGACGATGTCCATGTCGATGGAGTCCGCGTCGACGATCGGTGAGATCGCGTCGTAAAAATACAAGTGCTGGGATTGCGTTGCCGCACGGATGGCTTGTGAGAGGGTGTCGGAGGTCAACGGCCCCGTTGCGATGATGCAGAGGCAATCCGTCGGGATCTCGCTGATTGCTTCGTGGAGAATTCTGATGTTCGGATGGCCTTCCAGCGCGCGGGTAATGTGCTGCGAGAACTGGTTCCGATCAACGGCCAGTGCCGATCCAGCAGGCACTTTGGATTGCTCTGCGGCGGAGATGATCAGCGAGTTCAGCCGCCGCATCTCTTCCTTCAGAATGCCGGGTGCATTCAGCGGGTCGAGAGATCCCAGCGAGTTCGAGCAGACGAGTTCGGCCAACCCGCCTGTCTTGTGCGCCTTCGTCATCTCTTTCGGGCGCATCTCGTAGAGCGTGACCTTGGCGCCGCGATTGGCCGCTTGCCACGCGGCTTCCGATCCAGCCAGACCACCGCCTACAATGACTACGTCGTCACGCATGAGTTGGGAACATCCAAATCCGGAGAGTGAAGGCGCATTCTACGAACCGATTTTTTCCTCTGTCAAGATACACGATGGCGAACGCGTGGTGCATCCCTTAGATTCCAGGTAGTCACCCGTTCGTGGTGAGCTTGTGGAAGCAAGAACGGACCGGTTTGAAGCCATACGCCCTTCGACGTGCTCAGGGCGAACGGATTCTGACACAGACTTCATTAGCGAGACACTTGCCGCGTCGGGACTCTTGTCTTTGTGTGGTGAATCGGTAGAATGCGCCGCTACGTATCCACCCTTGCGAGTATGAAAATAGCCACAATGCGCCGAGTATTCATCAGCCACACCTCAGAATTCACCACGTACCCTGAGAAAAGATCATTTGTCGACGCAGCCAAAGCGGCAGTGAACTGTGCAGGGTGTGTGCCGTGTGACATGGAATATTTTACAGCCCGAGATCAGAAGCCGGCTCAATACTGTATCTACCGTGTTCGCGAATGTGACGTGTATCTCGGGATCATCGGATTGCGCTATGGATCGCCCGTCCGAGATCGGCTGGAAGTTTCCTACACCGAACTGGAATTTGAGGCGGCCTCAATCGCGCCTGCCAAGACTCGATTGATATTTCTACTGAACCCTGATGCACCGGTGCCCCCGAGCCGGTTTACAGACCTCAAATACGGTGAACGCCAGGAACAATTTCG
>JANPKE010000519.1:0-3038 GCA_031425875.1 Nitrospirota bacterium | reverse complement strand
CGCCTGCACAAACGGACGGAATAGTTTGTCTTGAGTATTGGGATTGATTCCAATGCCGCTATCCGTGACTTCGAAGCGAATGACGGTTGTGTCGAGGCGGTCTTCTTCGAGATAGGCCTGCAGGGTTACATCTCCCTTGTCGGTAAACTTCACCGCGTTGGCAACCAGATTGGTAAGGATCTGACGTAGACGGCCTGGGTCGCCTTTGAGTCCCGTCGGAACTGCGGCGTGTACCAGTCCAGTTAGCTCCAGCCCTTTCGTTTCTGCCCGCTCAGCGAATTGTGCCAACACCTGCTCCACCGTGGTTCGCAGATTGAAGTCGAGGCATTCCAATTCAAGCTTCCCTGCCTCGATTTTACTGCATTCGAGTACGTCGTTGATCAACTGCAGCAGGGCTTCGCCGCATTGCCGAATGGTTTCTGCGTAAGACTGTTGTTCGGATGTTAAGGACGTCTCCATCAACAGGCTCGTCATACCGATTACCCCGTTCATGGGGGTGCGCAGTTCATGACTGACGGTCGCAAGAAATGCCGTCTTGACGCGTGCCGATTCTTCTGCCTCATCCAGCGCTTGGTCTAAGCGGCGGTTGTTCTGGCGCAGTTCATCGGTGGATAGTTGGAGTGCCTGCTGCGTCTTATGGACGCTTGTCATGTCGATGGCATAGCCTCGTACGACGCCATGCGTGGGAACCGGGCAGAAGGTCCACGAAAAACTGGCTGCTGGGAGTACGACTGCCTCATTATGAAACACAGAGCCTGCAGTCAGACAGCGTCGCACGATGTCTGGAAGGTTGCCTGGGGCGACGTTGGGAAATCCTTCGAGATTGTATCCAAATCGAGAGAGCAGAGAAATCATTGCTGGATTGGCATACAATAGACTCAGGTTCCGGTCCAGTTCGATCATCGGTAATGGACTTTCCTCAGCAATCGCGGCCAACCGATTGCAATCCTGCTCCAATTCCAGTTCATGAGACACGTCTCGGATGCTGAGAATCAGTACGGTGTTCCCATTGAACGTACTGGGTGCGCAGGTCCATTCTACGGGAACGGGATGGGTTGCTTTCCGCAAGAGAAGATGTTGCGTTACCGAAGTTGGACGGCGGCTTTTTAGTACTCCGTTCAGTTGTGCGGTAATAGTGGTGTCGTCGGATTTAGTGAGTGTCGACCACAGAGATGGAAAGGAGCGGACCGTGGAGGAATGAAACCGTGGTCCAAGCAACCGATGACCCTCCCGATTAATGGTCAATACGGTGAGATCAGTATCAAGAATGACGGTGGCCAGCGGAAGCCCTTCGAGAAGATCGAGGCCTGCCGACGCTGTAGGAAGTGACGCGGCAAGACGATGTCTGACGCGTTTTCGTTTGCGTCCAGATGGTTTCATCATGCGGCTCGTGAAAGGCCTTGGTCGAGGTGTATGCCGATATTGACTCGTTCTTTGCTTGGATCTAGGACACGCAGCACCGTTCGGATTGTGTGGTCGGGGGATGGTGTTGCCAGGTCGATGTCAATCGGCGTGGCATACGAGCCTCCTTGCGGGTCGGTCGTGACTTTGACCAGGGGTTTGAGTCGTTGCTGAGGGTTGACTCCGATGACGACCGCCTGTTCGCCGGTATTGAGTCTGACGAGGCTTCCAACTGGGTAGACTCCGATGCTTCGAATCAGAAGCTCCACGAGGGATTTTTCAAATAGTCCTTGTTCTCCAGCCAAGAAGAGTTGCCGAACGGCATCGTGTGGAATCATGGCCTGGCGTGTGCCGCGCCGACTGACCATGCCGTCATAAAAATCGACGATGCCGACGATCTGTGCCAGGGAAAAAATCTGATCGTTGCCTAACTTGGCTGGAAATCCACTTCCATTGAAGCGCTCATGGTGCTCTCTGACGATGCGTAAGACGTCCTCGTGCATGCCTGGTTGCTCGGAGAGGAGCGCAACGCCAAGCTTACAATGCTGTTCGAGCAAGGTCTTATCTTGTCCACTACATTCCTCCCGCTTGCGAACGAGATTGCGCGGAAGGCGGACATATCCCGCGTCATGGAGTAACGCGCCCATGCCGACCTGTTCTTGTGCCGGTTGATCCAACCCGCTTTCAACGGCCACCAGGAGCGACAAGATGCAGGTGTCGAGCGCATGCGTTGTCAGTGAGCGGTCGAACTGTTTAATTTTCTGAATGGCGAGCTGAGTCGCCATTGCTGCACGGTCGTTGAGAACTTGGTCCAACACGTTTGACACGATGGCTTTGGTGGCGTCGAGAGACGGAGGAATGCCACGCTCAAGATCCTCGAAAATGCGCTCAACCGCTTCTTGGGCCTGGGCGTAGATCGCCGTGGCGGAATGATCCTCAGGTTTTGCCTCCGGCATACGTTCAGGTGTGTGATCTGGAGGAGCGGAGACATCGGCGTTGGGAGGTTGCTGGCTTGCAGCGTGTTGTGTCGTTGCTGAGGGCTCCGATGGGAGGTCGGATCCTTTGCTGGTATCGATGCTCACCATCCTGATCCCATGTTGCTTCATGAGTTGGATGGTCTGCAGGTCTTTGATCAGCCGTTTATGGGAGAGGAAGGGGGTTCGGTACCACGGGACATCCATCTCTGTGATGAACATGCCGGGAATGAGCTGCTCGATCGCGATACGTTTTGTTGTCATAGGTCGTCGGACTCCTGCTCAGAAAGGTCTCTGGTCGGACGCGGTGACAGAGGAAAGATCCCACGGGCGTTATCGGCGGGGTAGGCCTCGAACTTGATCGTGGTTGTGCACCATGCCGTATTGTGATTGGTTTGAAGTCACTGTTCACGGCCCAGTGCCCTGAGGCTCAAGATTGACCGAAGACGTTCCGATAGAGGTCATCGGAGTTGGTTGGTGTCGGGTGATTGTGTTGGAGTGAGGTCTATGAACGACATCGTCGTATCCGTCCCCCCTGCAGCATCGTTTTTATCGGTCGGACTGGCACTGAAGCTGTCCTTCGCGCGTGATCATCAGAAGGTCATGTACGGCACCACGCTTCTTGGATGGAAGGATCATGCGTGGCTTGTCTGCGAATGGCCG
>JANPKE010000518.1:0-5473 GCA_031425875.1 Nitrospirota bacterium | reverse complement strand
CAACGTCCAGACCGGGAAAGAGATTGTCCAGGTTGTGTGCAATCACCTCTTCCAGCCAGACAAATTGCTGCACTCCTCCAGCCCCGCCCAAACCCGTCTGTTGGCGCGCAACATCTTCGTCGGTGGGGATAGGCACCAGTCGCGGGAAGACATCAGGCACTTTGACGCGCGCGAAACAGTCACCATGCTCGGGGTCCTTCACCAATACGGCAAGATTAAAACTCAGACTCGAGATATGAGGGAAAGGATGGGTCGGGTCAAAGGCGAGCGGAGTCAGCACTGGAAATATTTCTCGCTGAAAGTACCCTTGGATCGCTTCTCGTTCCCTGTGCCCCAACTCTCCATAATGTAGGATACGAATGCCTGCTTCTGCCAATTCGGGCAAAACATTCCGTTTCCAGCACATATCGTATCGTTCACTGTGGATCATCAGCTCTCGGTTGATCGTCAGTATTTGCTCTGATGGTGTCATGCCGTCGGGCGTCGTTCCGACGACTCCACCAGCCACCTGACGATGGAGACCCGATACTCGAATCATGAAAAACTCATCCAGATTCGTGGCGAAGATCGCCAGAAACTTCACTCGTTCCAAGAGGGGGTGCCGCTTGTCCTCGGCTTCTTCGAGGACTCGCAGATTGAATCGCAGCCAACTGAGTTCTCGATTCAGGAGATGGCGCGACTCATCGATACTTTGCTCTGGCTCGGCTGCTGATTCTCCGGACCCAGCAGACTGATCGATCATGGAAGCTCCTTGCTGATGAACTGTCTCCTGCACCTATTCTTTTGCATACTGCAAAAGCAGCCTGATCGTGTCCAGAGTGGACACGTAGCCATGGTCCTACAAAACGCACACCGTTACACAGCCAGCGGATACCACCAAGAATCCGTTCAACCTACCAAGCGACAAACCGTGGAAGTTTACTCTGTATCTGATCACAGCGCCATTGCAGGGGCGTTACAGATCTGTAACATTTTGATCTCATGCCGTACATCCGGCTGGCGACTACTGGTGTTCGTGAAGCCAATGCGTTGGTTTCAAAGAACATTCGTGGCGCAAGAGCCAGTTCGCCTATTGTCTTTTACTGATTCTGGAGTGACAGCCCTTACGCCGAGAGACTGCTGACATTCAATCTTCGATTCCATGTGTGCCTTGAAAATCGCTTGGCCTGAAATAGCTTTTTCACACCGGATAGAGTAATCAGCCGTGGGGCTCCGTATGTTAATTTGTTGGGACGAATCATGAATACTCTTGGAACCGCGTCCCCATCAAATTGGCTCTGTTTCATCGCCTGCCTTTCTTTGAGCTGGCTCCTGTCACAAGATGTCACCCGAGCAGAGCTCCAGTCTGAAGTAACGTTGTGGCTGGAGTCTGGTCAAGCCGTTGCGACCAGTCAACTAAGCGGACGGCGGGAAATACCGTTGGGAGCTCAGGAAGTGGTCATCAGTTCCGGCACGAATGGGATCAACGGCATCGTGGTGACGTCTCGTCGACTCTTAGGGTTTTCGAGCCGTGCCCTGACCTGGAGCAAGAAAGAACTGGACGTAAACGAAAAAGTCCTCGAACGGAAGACCCTGCCAAGCTTCAGCCTCGTCAGAACGGATCGACATCTATACGGATTTCGGGGCGTCAACGGGCTGTGGCTCGAAGAAGCGTTAGGAGTGCGGGAAAAGGTGACTCGCTTTCACAGCAACGACTACGGAGCAGTCTTCATCACCAATGAGCGTGTGGTTGGATTCACACCACTGCTCGGCGGCTTCGCGTCGAGGCTCTTGGACGTGCATGAGCGCATCGTGGGTGTGGAGAATGACAATGGGCTCATTCTCGTTTCCACCACCAAGCGAACGCTGGTCTTCGGCAGCCGCCTGAGCGGATGGGAGGAATTCGAGTGACGGTGTTGGCCGTTCTTGCCAGTCTTGCCGGAGTTTACACCGATTTAACAAGTCGTTCATCGAAGCGGCATAAGACGCCGGTATCGTACTCTCCTGAGACTTCCCTTCACCCTCTGAGAGGTGAGCATGAAAACTAGAACCGCCACGGATTCACCAGTTCCCTCTATCCATGTTGAGAGCGGTTCGTCTGCTGGAATGGAGGCCGTGACAGCTCACAACTCTCTGCACGCCACTCCCCCTTGTGACGGCAATCTTGAACTGATCCTTCGGGAGCTCTTGGCTATTAGGGCCGGTATGGTCGATGAGTCGGCCGTGTCAGAAGCACGTCTGAGTAGAATCCATCCCAACTACAGAGCCAGTGCCGGCAATCTCCTGCATTACCTGACTCTGCGTCAACGCGATCTCCGTCCATTGCAGCTCCGACTAGCCGAGATGGGGCTGTCCTCTCTTGGTCGAGCTGAATCGCATGTCCTGACCACACTCGATGCCGTTTTACATGTTCTGCACAGCTTGGCACAGCGCCCCTATCAGGCCCCGCCATCAGAGGAGACCGTACCCGATTTCGCAACTGGGCAACGCCTCCTTGATGAACACACCGACACATTGTTAGGTCCGCAACCTCTTCGGCGTGGGACCCGGATCATGGTGACCATGCCGAGCGAGGCGGCGAACGATTATACGTTGGTTCATGACTTGCTCCAACAGGGCATGGATTGCATGCGCATCAATTGCGCGCACGATGATGCCCCGGCATGGTTGCGGCTAATCGAGCACGTGAAGCGTGCCCAAAAGGTATTGGGTCGATCTTGCAAGATCCTCATGGATCTGGCCGGACCAAAACTCCGTACCGGCCCGCTGGAGCGGGGCCCGGAAGTGGTCCGTATTCATCCCTGTCGCGATAGCTATGGGAGAGTCATTGCCCACGCCCGGGTGTGGTTGACTCCAGCGACTGCCCCCCAATCACCTCCTGCTCCGGCGCAGGCTTGTCTTCCCGTGGCCGCCCCATGGTTCGCCCGCCTTCGTCCCGGCGAAGAGGTCCACCTCACCGACGCTCGGCAAGCCAAACGCAGCCTCACCATCGTGGACGTCACCGAACAAGGCTGCTGGGCGGAAGCAACCAAGACAACGTACATCATCCCCGGTACAGTCCTCAGTCGTCACTCCATGACAACGGATCGAAGCACCCGCGATGGAATCGTTGGTCAACTGCCACCAGGTAAGAACCCTATCTTCCTCCGGCAAGGGGATGTACTCATCTTGCAGCGTGACATCAGACCCGGCCGCGCTGCAACCTGTGACAGTGCTGGGCAGGTACTCACTCCTGCGTCGATTGGCTGCACCATACCGGAAGTATTCGACGATGTTCGATCCGGGGAATCGATCTGGTTCGACGACGGCAAGATCGGAGGCGTGGTTGACAAGATCGAGCCACAACGAGCGTTCATTCGAATAACCCACACACGCGCAGGCGGCGACAGGCTCTGGAGCAACAAAGGAATCAATCTGCCCGAGAGCAATCTTCGCCTGGCAGCGCTGACTCCCGTGGACCTAGAGAACCTCGCCTTTGTCGCGGAGCATGCCGACATCGTCGGACTTTCGTTCGCTAACAGTGCGCAGGACGTGGCGTCACTTCAACAGCACCTGGCTTCACACGGGCATCGGCAACCCGCCATCGTCCTGAAAATCGAAACGCGGCGCGGCTTCGAGAACTTGCCGGAGATGCTGCTGACGGCGATGAGATGGCCGTCGTGCGGTGTGATGATCGCACGAGGTGACCTGGCTGTCGAATGTGGCTTTGAGCGTTTGGCCGAAGTTCAGGAAGAGATTCTCTGGATCTCGGAGGCGGCCCACGTCCCTGTGATCTGGGCGACACAAGTCCTGGAAACCCTGGCCAAGAAAGGGATGCCATCCCGCGCCGAGATTACGGATGCCGCGATGGGACAACGTGCCGAGTGCGTGATACTGAACAAGGGCCCCCATATACTCAACGCTATCCGTGTTCTCGATGATATCCTGCGGCGGATGCAGGCGCATAAAGCAAAAGGGCGGGCTCTACTGCGTGAGTTGCGAGTGGCCCAGGCACTGCCGGTCGAATCCTGCTCGCAGCCTAACAACAGCAAATCAGAATCCAATTCTCCATTAACGTTCATCAAAGAACTATCCCAATAAGGTGAAAGTTTATTCAACTGTAACTTCTACGTAACGCCAACCTAACGCTGGAGCGGCATGATCATATCTCCCTGATCACTCAGGAGGTATGGACCATGGTTCTTAATGGTGATGGCCTCCGATACTTCCCATATCATTGCTCCCGATTCAGCGGGCGCTCATCGAGACGTGCCCATCGCCAAGCTGGAGGTTATACCAAGGCTGGATACCGCGGAAGACAAATAGGAAACGGAACGCGAAGGGCGCGAGCGTTGTTGAAACGACTCGATGCGCAGGAGCACGCAAAGAACAAGAGCCGACTCTATTCTTCACACCCCGCGGTAAACAAGCCCTGTCAGAAGGAACGAATAGGGACAGCAACCACATCCTGCCGCAGCCATATCTCGCGTCAGGTCCCCCCCCCTTTTTCGACAATCACACCATCCTTTCACACAGAATTAGCACCTCTGTAATGGCCAGGAAACAGTTCCGCTGTAGACTTCCACCATGTTGATCAGTGGGTTCGCCAATGATGACTGTCAAGTAAATATCAGTAAGGAAGGGGGTGAGAGGCCATGACGACATGGGTTATCGAGGTATTTCTGATAAGTACCATTCTGGGAGTAATGTACGCAGCGCTTAACGTAGGTCGCGAGTAGACGAAGCGACCCGCGTCGATTTGAAAAGAAGGAGGTTTAAAGGGAATGGGCGGCAGACATACGCGAGCCGATGGGGAACAAGCCCCACCGGCCCGCGTCAAGATAATAGTTCGCTCTCGGCAAACAGGTAAGCCTAGACATCATCTCGCAGCGACGGTCACCTCTTCGCACTGATGTTCTCCCCCGCTCGCAGTTTGATCTTGAAGGTCGTCTCCCAATCGCTGAGGCAACCTGCTGTCTCACGCAGCCGGTGAGACACCGCCACTCCTGGTTGCACGTAGCCGGTTGCCCGAGTGGGTCCGCTCACTCCACCGGTCCGGTCTCATGGCCATGCTAAGGACGAACATGGCTATGATCATCACGAAGAACACCAATGCCATACCGAGAAGAACCCCTGCGCGGAGCTCGGCAATCATGTATTCCATCTCCTTTGCTCAGATCAACTCTTGTTGCGAGAATAGAAATCGACGTCTTCGTGCTGCGTATCGTTGCAGAACCAACCCACACTCGGCGCTGACAAGTTTCAGCGCACGGCGTGGTGCATCTTGTTCACCAGTTGGAGGTAATTATTTCACCGAGCCAACCGTAGTCTGATGAAGATGCCACAGACGCTCATCACGATGATGCCCACGCAAGTCATAAGGGACTTCACGAGCAAGAACCCCACCCGCAGCTTAGCAAGCATAGTGTCTTCCTCCTTGTCTTCAAAAGAGGACCAGGACATTGTCCTGCTCCATTGATTCACCCATCTCGCACCTAGGATCAGTGAATTCCTA